>NZ_JBMDIJ010000029.1:0-65654 GCF_057808595.1 Pseudomonas sp. FG98
CCAAGACCCGGCGTGCTTCTGGCCGGGGCTTGGTTCACGACAGCCGCCCCCCGGATGGGGGCACGCCCGTGGCGCGCTGGCTCGTTTCCCCCAGCGTTTACTGGTGGATTGCTCAAAAAATAGTTGCCATACCTGTCAACTCTTGCGACTATTAACCCAGTCAGATGATCTTTGCGAGACCTGGCAAAGCGGCTCCTAACCGCGATGCCGAAGAAAACCGCCCTCCTACGGCGGTTTTTTTTCGCCCAAAAAAAGCCTGGTCAGCCCCCTTTTGTGATGGCAC
The DNA here is from genome assembly GCF_057808595.1 of Pseudomonas sp. FG98. NCBI lineage: Bacteria > Pseudomonadati > Pseudomonadota > Gammaproteobacteria > Pseudomonadales > Pseudomonadaceae > Pseudomonas > Pseudomonas sp. FG98. The sequence continues at coordinate 284 of NZ_JBMDIJ010000029.1, forward strand.
AGCGACAGCGGAGCCGGTAATATCGCGGGCAGTCGTTTGTGGCATGTTTGTACCGGGTGGGGTGCCCCCGTTCTAAAGATTCAAAACACTGCTGGGGACGCGGGCCTAGGAATCCGCGCGGATTTGATCCCTGGTTAACATCAGCCCCGCCCGCGTCTCGCAGAGATCATCTGACTTGCTATCTCGTCGTCGGCCTGTGTTCCGGAAAAGCTGCGATAGAGACAGAGGCCCGCACCGTGAGGGTCCTTGGAATGCATAAATTCCTTAAAGATCTCACCATCCAGGTTGTTGCAAAGCTCCTGGTTGAGTGGATCCGCGATAGTTGGAACGGCTAACACCTGACTGACGGAGGAACCCGCTGCGGCCTGGCCAACGCGGGTTTTCTTTTGCCTGTGATCCGGCTCGCTCGCCGGCATCGGCCCCCCAGCGGGCAAAAAAAAGCCCCGCCATCGAGTAGCGGGGCCTACAGCTGTGTTACTAATCAATCAAGGTGGTCACGAATCCAGAGCCAGGCCCTGTACACGTTTGTCAGCTTGGCCAGGAAATCAGCCACGTTGACCACCTCTATGAGACGCTTTAGCGTTTTCATAGAACCCCCAAAAAGGTAGGTCCCTGGCCCGCCGCACTTACCGGACAGTGCAACGGTTTCACTGATCAGCCCCGTAAGGGTGTTGACGCTATCAGCGAACCAGAGTGTTCATCGGCCCTCTCCATTCCCGGCGCGTTGTCCAGACGCGGTGGAAAGGCCCCCCAAGGCAGCAAGCCGCCCGGTGCTCTACTTCATACCGCAAAAACCATGACCGAAAAAAGCCTTTTTACGCGTTTGTGAAGTTTATTTTTCCGAATGACGACGGGGGCTTGACGATGCCCAGCAATGCCGCTAGGTGGCGGCAACAGGCTGATAAACTGGGCATATTCGCTCAAACTCCCAAAAAAATTGCGTTAGCCAAAATGATGATCGCTTTACTCGGCGCTTCGGTGAATCTTCCGATGATCAATTTTGATCATTGCGCCGGTCGCTGTTCGGCTATTGCGCAACCAGTACCACTGTATTTACTATCGGCCTTGTTGACGCTATCAGCGAACCGCGAAACGAACGTCCATTCGATTCGCACAAACGAACCGCCCGTCCAGGCGGTTTTTTTGTGCCCGAAATTCGCCGCCGACTTCGCCGGTGAATTCGGCGTTCGGTGCGTAGCAGCGCCTATCATAGGCAGTTCGTTACCAGGTTTGCACGAACACCATGACCGAGAACGACTATACCTTCGCTGGTGCGGGCTGAGCCTTTTATACCAGCGGCTCTAGCCGCATCGCTCGACCTGAATTACTGTATATGGATACAGTAATTCACGGTGCCTTATGAACGCGCTTACTCCCCTCCCCCTCGCGGCTTCCGATCAGCTGCTGCAGGTGCTTGCCGGCTGTGCTGCAGGCGGCTTTCCGAGTCCAGCAGCTGACTATTACGAGCCACCACTTTCCCTGGATGAACTGATGAACATCCGCGCCCCGCATGTCTGGATCGTCCAGGTAGAAGGCGACAGCATGCGCGATGCCGGCATCTTCGACGGGAGCCGCCTGGTGGTCGACCGCTCGATCACGCCCAGCGCTGGGCATATCGTGCTGGCCTACGTCGACAACCAGCCGCTGGTGAAGCGGCTGGCCAGGTCGCCGGCAGGCTGGATTCTTGAATCGGCTAACCCCGCGTACAAGAGCATCGCGCCCAGCGAGTACGGCACCATCGAGGTGTTCGGGGTCGTGACTTGGGATCTCACGCAGCATGCACAGTGAACCTCGGCCCGTCTTCGGCCTGGTGGATGTGAACTCGTTCTACTGCAGCTGTGAGCGCATTTTCAGACCGGAGCTGCGGCAACGCCCAGTCGTTGTTTTGAGCAACTCGGACGGTTGCATCGTGGCTCGTACGAACGAGGCGAAAGCCCTTGGGTTGAAGATGGGGGACCCCTACTTCAAGGTGCGCGGCTTCTTGGAGCAGAACGGCGTCGCCGTTTTCAGCAGCAATTACACCTTGTATGGCGAGCTGAGTCATCGCGTGGGTGTGGCCATCGAATCCCTGGTACCGGACTGGGAACGGTATTCGATTGACGAACTGTTCGTGCGACTCGACGGGCTACCTGAGCCGATCATTGATGTAGGCCGGGCGATTCAAGCCCGAGTGCTGCAGTGGACTGCCCTACCGGTAGGAGTAGGCATCGGCCACACGAAGACCCTGGCAAAGGCGGCGCAGCACGCCTCGAAAGTGTGGCGAGAGAAAACAGGCGGCGTGGTCGACCTGCGCAAGCCCGAGGCGGTCGAATGGCTGCTCCGGCGAATGCCGGTTGATGAAGTGTGGGGGATCGGTCGCCGTATGCGTGACAACCTGGCCCGCGACGGAATAAGCACGGCCTGGGAGCTGTCGCAGGCCGAAGCGCGAGCGATGGGCCGCAAGTACAGCGTTGTGCTTGAACGGACCATCAGGGAGCTGCAGGGCGAATCCTGCATGGACCTTGAACAGTCCACGCCTGCCAAGCAATCGATCTGCTCAAGCAGGATGTTTGGCCAGCGTGTGCATACGCTCCAGGGCCTGCAGGAGGCGCTGGCGACCTACATTCACCGCGCCGCGGAGAAGCTGCGCCGGCAGCGCTCGCTGTGCGGTGCCCTGCGCATCGGCATCCAGACTTCATTCCATGGCGACGGGCCGAAGTACGCCAACGCGGCCTCCTGCATACCCGCATACCCAACGGATGACGTTCGGCAGCTGACCAAATACGCGCTGCAGGCGGTAGGGGAGATCTATCGGCCCGGCTTTGCTTACAGCAAGGCCGAGGTGCTGCTGATGGATCTGCGCAAGCGGGGGGAGTACACGCAGGACCTGTTCAGCCCGAGCCAACCCGAGCGCTCGGACGCTCTGATGGCTACCATGGACAAGATCAACCGCCGATGGGGCCACGACTGTTTGCGGACTGCCGCTGTCCCGCTGACGCCGGATTGGGGCATGCGGCGAGCATTGCTAAGCCCCAGTTACATGACCAGCTGGGACCAGCTGTGGAAGGTACAATGCCGGTAATTCTCGCGTGCGAGAATCAGCTTTTGCGGCTGGCCAGCCGCTTGCGGCGTACGCCAATGCTCGCACGGGATACTCCGGCAAGCTTGGCCACCAACGCATCTGGCACCTTCCCTAACAGGTGGTCGTAGCGGGACGCTACAGACACACGCTTATAGGGTTGAATACCCAAGAAAGCGCAGCGCTGCACAATCACTGGGTACGGCACGCCAACCTGCCGGCAAATTTCAGTCGGGGTCATGGTCGCCAACAGTGACTCATAACCCAACCAGGGGCCGTGGTAGTCGGGAATGGGAGTAGGGGGGCTGTCACCAGGTATTGGTTGCACAGGTTCAAAGCCCAGTCCTTCGCGGACTTCCTGAACCATGGCCAGATCGACGCTGGCCAACCGGGCAATCTCCTGGTCACTGACATAGCCAAAGAGCGATTTGTAGGGCCGCAGGTCATGACTGAGCGGCAACACCTGTTTGCGGGGTGCGGGCCGGAACACCGGCAGAATGCCCAGCGACTCGCGGTAGGCTTTGACACTTTTGTTGGTGACGCCACAACGCGCAGCGATTGCACTGTCGGGGGCAAATCCCAGCAGATTCTTGTAGGGTTCTATCATCTGGCCGACCGACCAGGGCGCAATCCCAAGTTGCTCACGGCGGCGCCGGATCCTGTGCGGGGTGGACCCGATCAAACGGGCAAGCTCAACATCCTTGAGCTTGCCCAGTTTGCAGTCGTACCACCGGGCTTGCCCCACAAGCTCCCAGTCGACGGTCGCCATGCTACGGATGCCGAGCTGGTGGGAAGGCTGGAATGTTCAGGCCACGCGGGTCTGAACTGGCATCCCAAGACCACCACCCGGTCGGCCCGTAGTGCTGGGCGTAGTAGGCGCACTTGACCTGCTTGCGGGCCAGGTACTTCGGATCCTGACGGCCATACACTTCCATCGGCACCTCTCTGCCGGCGCCGACGTCCATCAGCCAGAAATCGGGAAAGACCTGCTCCTGCCCAGCATCGAAACGCATGGGCTTGATGAACCGGCGCCCTTGCTCGCGCAACAGCGCCTCGATCACACCCTCGTAGCCAGATTCAATGGGGATCCATTCATCACTGACGACCATCAGGGCGACGTTGAGCGCTTGGGCTTTGCTGGCTGAGGTGGGCTGATCGGTCTGAACAATAGCGATGACGCGCCGCCCTTCACGCCAACCGCGCAACGCAGCCTCGTAGCTCCGGGCGGTTCTCTGCCAAAGATCGCCGTCAGTGAACAGACGCGGAATGCCGTTGAAGCCGGTGATGGTGATGTACCGGTCCATGGTCTGCTCGCGTTCCTCGGAGTAGCCGGCCAGCGGGGCAATGACGACCAAGCGGCGGCTGTTCCTCATTGCGCTGGCCACCTTGAGGCTGTTGGCGTCGGCCTGCTGGCCAGCTGAGTTCGTCGCAATGACCAGGGCATCGCCAATCCTCATGCGCGAAGCCAGCATGCGGTCGGCAGCTTGCTGCAGCCGACTGTGAATCAGCCCGAGGCCGCGCTTGCCGGCCATGCCTGGCACCCACTGATTGAGGCCCGCTTCGCTCCATAGCAGATGCAGCAGGCCACCCAAGGTCATCGCCGGCTTCGTGGGCTTTCCGCTTGATGGGGCAGGGGCGGTGCCCTCCATCGGCTGAACTTCTGCCGGATCCTTCTTGCGCAGCGATAGGGTGAGTTTGACCTTGAGGTCACCGTCCTTGGTTTCCTCGACCACGCCTTTGCTGTAGGCGCCTAAGCCCGACTTGTCGGGGTCGGGCGAGTAGTACAGGCAATCAAGCGCATGCTCGGCGCCGGTGTGGGGATAGCGGGATAGGTGGAAAGAATCCTTATCTGACCTGTGCCGTACGGCCAACCTCCGCGTGCCTTTGCCTGGGCACAGGCAGCGGACCAGGGCATGGCCGTGTGCCTTCTGCAGCACGCCTTTCCACTGCACCGCATAGCTTGGCTGGGTCTGGTAAGCCTCCGAATACTGCTCGGCCTTTTCGCCAAGCCCGATGCTTACCGCATACCGTTGATCTGCCATAGCTGCTTCCTCCGTGTCGCTGTGAAATCTCCCGTGCTCGATGTACAATGAGCAGGTGGATTTTTGCTCCTTCGCAAAAACCTAGAAACCCGCAAGCATTGCCGTGCTGCGGGTTTCGTCTTTTTGGGGCCTGGCTAAATCAGGCCTTGAAGTCGCCAAGCTCGATGACTGGCGTAGCCTGTGCAATGTCGATCTGCGTGGTGCGACCATCAGCCGTACGAAACGCCATGTTCATTGGCGGTGCAGGATCGTCCTGCAGCTGGGCCACGCAGCGCTTGTTCAACAACTCGAAAAGCCACTCGGCATCATTGACCGCATCCACCGGATCACGCGGTAACGCTTGCTGCAAGCTGTGCCTAAACCAGTGCGAGCTGGTGGGATCAGCCAACGCAGCTGCAATTTCACTGTCTGCCTCGCTGGCCACCAGTGCCTTGTCTACCGGCTGAGTTGTCGCCTGGATGGCTAACTGATCGATGGCACGCAGTTCATGCTTGGTCGCCTCGTCCAGTCCGCTGTCGAAGTTGGTCAGCTGGGTGAGGGCGGTCAGTTGCCACCAGGCCGAAGAAACACCCTCATTGCGGTCCACGCCGTTGGGCAGCGCCAAGGCACCGGTCAGCTCGACCAGGTGCTGCTTGGCGGATTCGATCAGCGTCCGCTGCAGCTGTGCATAGCGCTCGTCAGACATGATCGACTTCCCCAGCTGCCGGTTCTTGCTTGGCCTCCAGGGCCGCAACGACGGTGCAGTGGTCGAGCGATACCGCACCGGACAAACCGGCAACAAAAATCACGGCTTGGCCACACATCACCCACGCTTTGCCTCGCGTTTCGTCGCGGTGCGTTTCACCCTGGCCATACAGTTCTTCGTAGCTGACCAAGGCGCCATGTGGGTAATCGCTGTTCCAGTCGAAGCATTGGGCCTTGGCGTGCAGCTCCTGTTCTTCGAAAGTCCTGTTGCTTGGCTGTGGCATCGTGAATCTCCCTGAATGATGATCGCGGTTAGCTGTTGCTGTGTGGAATCGACGGCATATCAGGCAACATGCCGTCCAGCGATTCCTGGGCGGGTGGGTCCATGCCAGGGCCTGCAGGCAATTGAATGTCGCCGTCTTCCATCGTTGGCAGCTGCTTGAGCTTGGCATCGCCCAAATCGGCCTGGTCCTCTGTCGAAACCAGCACCCGTGCGTTGAATAGGGCGTACTGCAGATTGTCCCGCTTGTCGGCCCAAGCGATGCGGCTGTTCACCACATAAGCGAGCGTGCCACCCCGTTGGCCACCTACGCTGATGGTCTGGATCCAGTTGTGCTTGGTCAGAATGGCGATAGCGCGTTTTGTGGTGGCCACCGATGTTTCCATCAGTTTGGCCAGCGTGGCCTGGCTGATAATGAGCGCGCCTTGCTTGTCCATGTGCTGCACCAGGATGTGCATCAACTGGGCGGCGCGGGGCGCCTGCGCTGTCAACGCGGCCCATGCTTCGTGGCCAGCGCGTTCAGTCTGCACCCAAGTGCCGCGCTGGGCAGGCTGCGCATAGGCGCGGATCTCGTTATTGTCACTGGCCATTGGGCCTCCTACAGTGCTGTTGCTTGATCGATATCGAGCAAATTTGTCAGATATCGTTCATGAGTCACGCATACCCTAGCTCATATGGTGAGCGATGGGTAGCTCATACTTGCACGTTATCTCTCAAATCTTGTGCGATATCTCTCACCAATGAGCTAGGGGTAGCTCATGGAGGGGGGGTAGCTCATACGGTGAGCTAACCTAGCTCACGGATAATGAGCTAGGGGTAGGTCATAGATAGTGAGCGATGGTCGCTCACGGATCATGATCGGAGGTTCGTGCATACTATGAGCGAGGTGCTGCCCTGCAGGCCGCGTATTACAAGGGCTTGTAGTCGTGGTTCTTATGATCTCCTAACGCTTGCTCCATTTGCATTGGCTGTTAGGGCCTCAAAGTCGCCTGGCCGGCGGCGGCCAGTCGTGAATGGCTGACAGACTCCGGCTTCGCCTGCGCTAGTCAACCATTCCCGACCGGCTCGACTGAAAGCTCGTCACGAATACGCATGACAGTTGTGGTTGAACAGTTGGCATGGCGGGCCGTGGCGCGGATCCCGAGGTTGGCACCCAGCAGCTCGCGCACACGCTTACGCAGATCCTCGTCCACGGGCCGGCCCTTGTACACACCTGCCGCCTTTGCTTTGACGATGCCCTGGTGCTGTCGCTCCCGGCGCTGCTGATAGTCCTTACGGGCAATTGCCGCCATCATGTCGATCATCATGTAGTTGATGGCCGACAGCATGCGATCTGTGAATTCATCGTTGGTGGGCAATGTCATGCCCTGATGGCTGGTCGGCAGATCGATGGCGACGATACGCAAACCTCGCTGGTCTATCGCGCCCTTGAGTTCCCGCCAATCCTGATCACCCATGCGCGATAGTCGATCGATACTCTCCACCAGCAACACATCGCCCCGCCTTGAATCTTTCAATAGCCGGATCAGCTCGGGTCGGTTGGCATGCGAGCCGCTGGCGTTCTCCATGTAACTGGCTGCAATGGCGAGGCCGAAGCCGGCGACGAATGCTTCCAGCTGATCACGGGCGCGGCTAGCGTCTTGATCATCGGTCGAAGCTCGTAGGTAAGCGCGGATGAACATTGGGGATACCGTATCAGTATGGGTGTACTCAAATCAGTGTATCAGAATGGGTGTTTTTTTTGTTTCTGCGCCGAAGGGGTAGGGCAGGGCATATCTGTGCCATATGGGGTATACCCATTTGTGACGATATAGTTTCCCGGTCCCCGAAGTGACGAATGCGAGGGTTGGGCGCCTGGCCAGCCGCCTAGCCCGTGGGCGCAATGTCAGTCAATTCGTCACTTTAGGGACCGGTCCATTCGTCACTCCAGGGACCTGGATCAGCCTTGCAGTTTGCTGAATTCGCGATACAACCGCGCCAAGAGAGGTTGAGCGGCTTCCAACTCGGCCAGTTCTGCCGAGGTAACTTTTCGATGTTCCAAAGCGCTTACCACGGGTGCTGCCAGCTTCTTGGCTTCTTCCTCGCCGAAGTCTTTGACCCATTGGTCATATCCGCCTGGGTATCGGCCCTGTTCTCCGGCCTGACGCAGATCAAACAGCGCCTGGTCATCCTCTTGGTGCGCGTGCTTCAACTGCTCAGTCCATTTCTTTCGGTCTGACAGCTCAGGGCCGAAGATTTCGAGCAGCCGGGTATCGGCCAACGTACGCAGTGAACGGTTGATACCCGCCAAGCTTTCCTGCAATGGCTGCAGCAGCTGGGCGAGATCCTTATCGGTTGGGGTGGTCATGGTTCAACGTCCTTGGTGGTCATGGAATGTGTCTGCCAGTACCGAAGCCGTTCGGCGTCGGCCTCCAGCACGAAGCGATCAATCATTTCGGCAGGTGCGCAGATCTGCGCGCACCGCCAGCCCTCCGGGGTCTGTGTCAGGTAACTGGAATAGATCTTGTCGCGGATGGCCAAGGCGCGCTGCTTGGTAAGTCCGTGCGCATTGGCGACCGCGACAAGGCCCTTGCCTTCGACCAGGATCTCGAAGGCTACGTCGAGGCTGCGTGAGTGCATTTTCGACTTGGTGCGGATCCGCTCGAATTCCTCTCGGGGGATCCGCAGGTCCTGGTCAGGATGCCGGGCGGTCATTCAGAGCCTTTCCATCGCTCGGCCAGCTGCGCACGGGCTTTCTCCAACTCGGCCTTGAGGTAGGTGTTTTCCGAGGTGAGCGTTTCCACCTGTGCTGAAAGCACAGCGTTTGCCTCGCGCAGTTTGCCCAACTGGTCATCGAGCAGGGTTTGCTGGGTCGAGTTCCCCGGTGCGCCTTTTTCGGATCCTTTCTTGGATCCGCCGTTATGTACGCGGAGGGCTTTGGTGTTGCGCAATGTGGTGCGGACCTCCTGGCGGAGATTCAGGTCTTCATTGCCCTCTGCGCGCTCCAATAGATCCGCAGCAGCTTGCGGGTCCAGTTTATCGAGGCGGCTGATATCGTTGACCGTCGAGATATCCGCAGTGATGCCACGAGCGACCGCCTCGCGGCCTGCGCCTTCCTTGGTGACGTTCACCAGATAGGAAAGGCGTTCAGCCACCCAGTTGATCCCTTTGGACCATTCAGCAGCGACCTTCTCCAGGGTGCCGAGCCTGTCCTTGTCTTCCTGCAGGGCAAGTGCCAGTTCCAGCTGAGTGAGGTTTTCGCTGTGAACGTTTTCGGACCGCTGAATGCGCTTCGCTTGAGCATCGGTAAGGTCTTTCACCGTCACTTCGACCAGCACACCCGCAATGATGCACGCCCTATAACGGCGTTCACCGGCAACCATCAGGTACTTGAAGCCTGACTCAGGGTTTGGGTGCGGTCGTATTACGCAGGGTTCGATCTGGCCGTTTACCAGAATGTCGTCCGCCAGTTCCCGTAGCGATTCGTCAGAGAATCCTGGGTTGTCTTGGCTACGGATCTGCTTCACACACTCGATTTCGCCAGGGTTGACCTTTTCAATCAGCGCACCTTCATTGGCCGGGCGCTTTTGAAAGTCAGAAAGCTTTTTGGCCGTCGCCGCAACTGCACGACCAAAGGAGTTTTTCTTCTCCGTCATGATTCAATCCTCACTCCGCAAAGACCTTGCTAAGCACCGCTGCGCAGGCCCGTTTCATTTCTTTACCCGCATCCCGCTGACTCCCGCTGCGAGCTTTACGCCACACAGGGTTGCCGGCTGCCAGAGATTTGTTGATGCAGGGGCGGTGGGTGATTTGTTCGTTGAACATGGCCTCGCCGTGTTCCTCGCGAAGGCTCGGCAAGATCTCCAGTTCTTCGCTTGAGCGGCTATTGATGAGGTTCGGCAAGAAACCTAGGAAACGCAGGCCCGGGTTGTATTGATCCTGCACAGTTTCAATTGTGGCCATCAGCTTCGGCATGCGAGCCAGGGTGAATGCGCTGATGTTGAACGGAGTGACAACTGAATCAGAAGCCGCTAGGGCGGCAATCATGCGGCGCTGCAGGTTCGGCGGAGTATCGATCAAGCAAAGGTCGAACTCGTCATTGAAGCGGTCCAGAGCCTTGGCGAGATTGGTTACAACGTCCAGCTCCATATCATCCACATCCAGCAGCGCTACGTCGGCCTCGATAAGCCAGATGTTGGGCGCAACCTGGCGGGGGACGAAGCCGGCGTGCTCGTCAGTGAAAAGCTGACTGGCCATGAGGTAGGGCGTATCGTCGCCATCCTCGATAGGGGGGAAGAACTGCGACAGGTCGCTTTCGTCCAGGTCGAGTACAAGCACACGTTTACCTTGTTCTGCTGCATAGCAGGCCAGGTGGGCTTCAAGGGTGGTTTTGCCAACGCCACCCTTTTGGTTCGCAACGGCAGTGCGTTTCATGGTGACCTTCCTATGATCTCCGGTGGAGCAGTGGATTGAACGTGGGATCATGCTTGCATCAGTAAACCCCATAGTCAACCCCTAAAAAGGGTTTACTAGATTTTCTCGCATGCGGGAAATTGATAAGGGTCACGGATCAGCGCTGTGGCTTTCTCGCATGCGAGAAAGGTAGGGAAGGGAGTTGCTACACTGCGCGCACGTCAACATGTGTCGTACGGGATGGTTTCCTTGCGTACAGATCCTGTTGGCCAGGGTGGCAGTTCGGGGCGGCTCCCAGCTGCCACCTGACCACCCTCCAAAGCTCGTCCTAGACCGTTCGTCGGGCAATCTGAGCAAAACCTATTTCTCGTTGTCTTCTGCGCGAGGTGTCTCATCCCCGAAACACCTTGTTACCCGGCACGAAGCCGGCGTCCGTGCATTGCAGATGCCAGAAATATGGATATTTCCTTTTCAAATCAAAGACCTATTCAAATCACACCCTTACCAGGCGTTAGCCAGGGGCTTGGCCGTTCGTCGCCGAATGTGATGGATCCGATATTTCTCACAGTGAAACCTTGATTTCGTGAAATGAAAGGCATATCTTAAACCACGAAACACGGATTTCATGGATCAAAACTCGAAAGAGGGAAGAAATGCGAGGTGGGATCTAGAACAAAATCGAAGAGGACTCCAGTATCGCCCCTGTATTTGGCCAAGAGCTGCCCAGGGGAAGAGATGCAGAGCCTAGAGAAGAAAGATCTGGCGGTTTTCGCCGTCGCCCAGCCGGATTACCGAGTGATCCTTAATGAAAGGCAGGATAGCGACGGTCGGAAATGGGAATTAATCATTGAGAGCCCTTCAACGGGACAACGCTTCAACGTAGTAACCTCGTTAGGGAAAACACGGTTATTTAAGAATGCCGATACTGCTATCGACTTCATAAAGGATACCTGCCCTAACAATCCTAATAAGGCAATAACCGTAACGTACGGGGGTTCCCCGTCATGATCAAAGAGGCAATGGTATGCAACTCTCTGCTCGCAAAACTCAACGCAACGTAGGTATCAACGACAAACAAACCTGGCGGACCTGGCTCAAGGACAAAGCCACTGCAACTCTGAAACAAGTTCTCTCGCAAAAGACTCCATCGCACAAGGCATTGATGCGCGATGACTGGATGGCCAAGGCCACCAAGATCGCAGTGTTGGGGTCGCTGTTCTCCTTCGCAATCCTCCCTGAAATCGCCAACGCGGCAATGGATTTCAGCGGCCTGAAAAACCTGGCCAAGGACGTAGTGTCCTTCCTCATCTTTGATATCGGCTACTACCTGGGCATCGCAGCCATTGCGTTCTGCGGCTTCCAGGCCAAGTCGGGGCGCATGTCGTGGGGCCAGTTCGGCTGGGCTGTTGCCGGCGTGTTCCTGGTGTTCTTCTCGCCAAACCTGGTCGATACCATCAAAACCGGTGCGCAAACCGCACTGAAGTGAGGTAAGCGATGGCCGAGTACGACGACCTTGAAGAAGGTGAAGTGCTCGTATTGGCAATGGCCCGGCCTTCAATGGTCGGACCATTCACATTGTCGAGCATTCTTATAAGTCTGATAGCACCCGTGCTGTTAGCACTGTTGATTCGATCACTGTACCCGTTGGGTCTTATCCCAGTCTTGTTTGTCATTTCGTATTGGATATGCAGTAAAGACGTATATCTATTCGGAGTTCTACAGGCAGCAAGTAACTTGAAGGCATCGCGGTTACGCAAACTTTGGGGGTATCGCAGTTATGCGCCTCGTTGATAAAGCATTCAAAAAGCTGACGCGAAATATGGATCTTTCGCTTGGCGTTCAGCATCCAGAAGCTGCGGCATTGGATGATGATGAAATGCTGGTGAGCGCAATGGTGCCGTATGACGTTCACTACGATGACGAAACCGTTATCACCAGCGAGGAAGCGCTGGTTCAAGTCATCAAAGTGGACGGCCTCTTGTTCGACTCGCTTTCCGCCGAGCAGATCAAGCGCTTCGAGCAGCAGCGCAACACTGTGTTCCGCACCATCGCAAGCAGTGACCTGACTGTCTACGTCACGTTCGTGCGCCGCAAGGTGACCGACTTTCCTGATGGCGTAGGCGGTACCTGGTTCTCCCAGCAGTTCAACAAGCGTCTTCGCCAGCGCTACGAGAGCCGTGGTTTCTACATCAACGACATCTACATTTCGTTGGTAAGAAGGCGTTTTCGTGCGGGTATGCCAGGTCTGATGGATCGGGCTATCGCGCTGATGACCGGTACCGAGGCCACTAAGAATGAAGCGGAATCGCTGGATGCGATGGCCGACTCGCTCTACAAGGCCTCCAACCTGGTGCTGCGTAGCCTGGCTGACTACGGTACTCGCCGGCTACGGGTGCAGCGTCATCCTGAGCCGCGTATGGGCCGTATTGATCGTGAAACTGCGTTCAACGCCGTGCAGCGTTTCCAGCTGCAGTGGCATGACTTCAAGGCAACGGTTGGTGATCACGAAGTCTACGAAGCGGAAGCCGTGCATGACTTCCTGGGTGAGGAATTCTGCGAGCTGAGCAGTTTCTTCAACTACCTGATCAACCTCGACAACCGCAAGGTGCCCGTATCGGACCTGCTGATCAGAGAGTCGCTGCCATACGCCCGGCTGAATTTCCGGGTCCTGGCCAACATGTGCGAGATCCGTGGCAGCACCGAGTCGAAAATCGGCGCGATGCTAAGCATGGGCGAATGGCCGCGCCGTACACCGTCGCGCATGCTCGACAAGTTCCTGCAGCAGCCGGTGGAGTTCATCATCACCCAGTCGTTCACCTTCCAGAACCGGATTGAGGCTGAGCAGGGGATGCTGGATGAAACCCGTCGCATGACCGTGGACGACAAGCACAACATTTCTGAGGACGACCAGAAGGAACTGAAACAAGGTATCAGCGACCTCCGCCGTGGCAATGCGGTCAATGGTGCGCATCACCTGACCATTTTCGTGCATGTGCCATCGCTGCCGATGACTACCGAGGCAAACCGGGAGATCAACCGCAAGCGCCTGGATCATGCGGTTGGCCTGGTGGAAGGTTGCTTCGTTGAAATGCTGGTCAAGCCAGTGCGTGAATGGTTCGCTCTGGAAACCTTCTTCTGGTCGCAACTACCGGGCCAGAAAGAAGCGCTGATCGGTCGACGCGGCAAGATCAAGTCCAGCAACTTCGCCGGGTTTGCATCCTTGCACAACTACGCCCGGGGCCGTCGCGATGGCAACCTGTGGGGGCCTGCGATCACCGCCTTTGAGACGGAGAGCTACACGCAATACAACTTCAATTTCCACCGTGAAATGGAAGGCATGGTAGCGGGCCACTTAGGCATGGCGGCTGATACCGGCATGGGTAAAACCACGCTGCTGACCCTGCTGGTTTCCGAGGCAGACAAGGCTGAGCCGCTGGTGTTCTGGTTCGACAACCGCTTTGGGGCAAAGGTGTTCATGAAGGCTATGGGCGGCGTTCACACCACACTTTCCCCGCACAGCAACATGCGCTGGAACCCGCTCAAGCTGCCCGATACGCCGGAGAACCGTGCGTACCTGGTTGATTGGCAAGTACAGATGCGCGAGTGCTACGCCTCGACGCCGACCAGTGCCGAAGACATTACCCGGTTCAAGGCAGCAGTGGAGGAGAACTACGGTCTGCCGCTTGCTGATCGCCGCCTGCGTAATGTGGTCTGGACCTACGGCCAGGGCGAGCTGGCCGACATTATGGCCATCTGGCATGGCGCCAAAGGTGTTACCGGCGCTAATGCGGGTGTGTTCGACAATGCCGAGGACTCCATCGACTTCTCGCAAGCGCGGCACTACTGCTTTGAAATGATGGAGCTGCTCAAGGGGGGGGAAGCCCGTCCCGAGCTGCCTGTCGTGATGAGCTACCCGCTGCATCGGATCGAGCAGGCCATGAATGGCCGCCCGTTCATCCTGGTGCTGGAAGAAGGCCAGAACCTGGTCAAGAACGAGTTTTGGCGCAAGAAAATCGACAACTTCATCATGCAGATCCGCCGTAAGAACGGGCTGATTATCTTCGTGACGCCGGATGCCAAGTATTTCCGCAGCGAAACGGACTCCATCGATAAGCAGACCGTCACCAAGATCTACCTGGCCAGCGACCAGGTGAAAGATGAAGACCATGAAAACCTGACGGTGGCCGAGCGGGAATGGCTACGCAAGCTCAACCCGAAGGAACACAAATTCTTGATCCGTCGTGGTCGGGAATCGGTGCGGGCTTGTTTCGATCTCTCGTCGGATAACCCTGATGAGGACCTGTCCGACTTTATCCCGGTCCTGTCCTCGAATGACGTTGGTGTCGCCCTGATGGATCAGATCATCGAGCGCCTTGGCACCGACGATCCAGCGGTCTGGGTACCTGTGTTCATGCAGGAAGCCAAGGCCAAAAACACCCACAACTTGAAGGCGGTTCGATGATGACAACTATCAAGAAACTCGGCTTGGCAGTCGCCGTATCCATGGCCATTAGTGGCCAAGCGCACGCAGTCGGTGTGCCGACTGGTGACGCCGGCACCTGGGCGGCTCTGGCGCAGAACCTGGCTGTGCTGCAGCAGCAGTACCAGACGCTGAAAGACCAGTACGAGACGCAGGGCAACATCCTGAACAACCTGCAGGGTGCTTACGGTCGTGGCGCGATTGGCCTGAACGAGTCGATTAACTCGGCCTCGGTCGTACCTGGCTCTTGGCAAGAGGTGGTGTCTCGGCAGAACAGCGGCGCTTACGGAAGCAAGCAGAGCTACTACGAGCAGTTGATCAACACGTTGCCGCAGGAGCTGTTCACCGCACCGGAAAGCAATCGTGCCAAGGACTACCAGCTCAGTTCTAACTCGGTTGTGGCTGCGCTGTCCGCAGGTGATGCGCTTTACAGCGAAGTGCAGGTCCATCTGAACAACTTGGCCACCCTGTCCCAGCAAGTGGACCTGACGACCAACGCCAAGGATGCTGCCGACCTGCAGAACCGCATCGCCACTGAAAACGGCATGTTGACCTCGGCCCAATCGAAGCTGCAGGCCCTGAACATGAACCTGCAAGCGAACCTGGCCAACCAGGAAAACCAGGCTACGGCACAGAACGAACAGTTCTTCCGCTGGAAAGACGAAAACTGATTCTCGCATGCGAGAAAGGAGAACCCTATGAATGCGCTCTGGCTGATCCTCAAGGTAATCACCTTCCCGGCTTGGGGGCCGCTCTGGCTGACCTGGAAGCTTGGCAAGTTCCTGCTGGTCCTGGTGCTGGTGTCTGCCGCCTCGGGTTGCGTTACCAACAGCGGCACCATCGACAAGTCGCCATGCGCCTGTGAATTCACCCCATTTGTCATCCAGCACAAGGAGTCCCGCAATGCGTAAGTTCTTCACCCTGACCAACATCATCTGCGTGGGCGTGGTCGGCTTTGCGGCGGCGTCGATCATCTACGTCAATGTCACCAACATCAATTTCAGCTCTACGCCGGAGGACGAAGCGGCGCCGGTAGTCGAGGTGCAAACCGGCAATCCTTTGCTGAAAGCAACCAAAGACGATGTAGCAGGCTGGTTCCCTGGCACCTGCTTTGCCGAGATCTACATGCAAAACCCGTCGTACAACGGCGGTCTGGTGAAAGGCTGCATCGACAAAACCGCGCAGGAGATCAAGGCCCAAACCGGAGCTGCCTTGAGTGCTGAGGACTTCCGGTCGCCCGAAGTGATCTCCCACTTCAAGACCGTATACGGGGCCGGGAATCCATGGCGCAGCTGACGTTACAAGGCCTGGTTGGGGCCACTGATGAAGTAACCACTTCCTTTGTCAGTGAGGTCTTCCCCAACCTGGCCAGCATGGTAGAGCCGCTGGTATGGACTCTGGCGGTGGGCTACTGGGTCGCTTTGGGTCTGCAGATGTACAACGGCCATGTTTCAGTCAAAGGCTGGGATATCGTCAAGCGGGCCATGTTGACCGCCCTGGTGTTTACCTGCCTGAACTGGTCCGCAGGCGGGACGGTTCTTTATCAGGCCTGGGGCGCTTGGACCGAAAGTATCGCGTCAAAGATCATGAGCGGCGGCGTAAGCACGAACTCCATGCTCGATGCGCTTTACGTCGATATTGGCAAGGTCGCCAGTACGCTGATGAATGTCAGCTGGCGGCAGGCAGCGATGATCTTGATGGGGACCGGCCTGTTTGTGCTGAACTGCATCCTGTTTATCGCGGCTGTGCTGAACATGCTGATTGCCAAGTTTGGTGCAGCAATCGTCATGGCGATACTACCGATCATGATTGGCTTTATCTTCTTTGATGCGGTGCGCCAGTGGGCAATGAACTGGTTTAGCAAGATGCTGAACTTCTCATTGATCTACATCCTGTCGATTGCTGTTGTCCGTTTTGGTTATTCCGTGTTCGGGGATGCAATCAAAGAAGTGGCCGCAACGGCAACTGTTACAGATGCCGCCCTGATCACTGCGCAGCAATGGGGCCAGTTGGTGATTGTTGAGGGTGTCATGATCATTTGCATGCTGCAGGTGCGCGGTTGGGCAGCAGCATTGTCATCGGGCGCGGCTGTTGGTGGTTCATCGCTGGTGCTGATGGCACTGCGTACTTTAGGGGTTCGTAAATAATGGACAAACAAGACAAGCAATTTGATAAGGCTGAAAAAGCCCGTCGTAAGCGTGAAGTCGAGGGCAACAAGACTCGCCAAGAGCGTAACCGTTCGCTGTTTTTCCAGGGGGTGCAGGCAGCTGTGATCTTGGGCCTTGGATTCGCCGTGGCAAGCTTGGCGAATTCCAAGACCTACATTCCGGTCGTCACGGTACTAGGAGCTGACGGCGAGGTCCTGAAACAGCGCGTCATCGACCAGGACAACGTTGATCAGGAACAAGCGATCATCGAGAAAACCCTATTCGACATGATCCGCGCATGTGAAACCTTTGACCCCAAACGTAAGCAGCAGTTGTCCGATACCTGCCATACCTACCAGACGCAGCAAGTTGCCCGGGAGTATGAGGAAGTCACCAACCCGGAAAACCCGCAGAACCCCTATGTTCTGCTGGGTGAAAACGATTGGATCGAAGGGCAGCCGTACTTGATGAATAAAGTTGGCGATGAATACCAAGTTTCCTTCAAGTCAATTACCCATAAATGGGGTGACAAGGAACCGGTTGAACGTCGTTACCTTGCAACCATCAAGATTGCGCATACTTTGGTACCCCGTGCCCTTGGGGATCGCTGGGAAAACCCTTTTGGCACGCTGGCCACTGTGTATCGCAAGAGCGAAGAACTGAGCCGCCGGTAATTCGCTGAACTGACAAGGAAACTAATCATGAAAAAACAGTTTGTTTTGCCGACTGCTATTGCTTTGAGTTTGTCTCTTTGCGCATTTAGCACCCATGCCGCAAAGTTGCCGAAGCCGCTTTCCAGTGATAATCGCGTAAAACAAGTGCCGTACGATCCCAACCAGGTTTATGAGTTGGTGGGCACTTATGGCTACCAGACTTCCATCGAGTTTGAAGCTGATGAAATGGTGAAGGTCGTGGCCCTGGGCGACACCATCGCCTGGCAGAGCATGCCATTTCGCAACCGTGTGTTTCTCAAGCCGGTAGAAGACAACGCCGACACCAACATGACGGTGATCACCTCCAAGCGTACCTACTACTTCCAGCTGAACAGCACCAAGGTCAAGTCGGGCCAGTCGTACCTGGTGCGATTCGTTTACCCGAACGCTCGCATCACCTCGTACAACCCCGAGGGGGAAACCCCTGCTGGCAGTACCCCGGTCACCAGCTCGGGCACTCCGGCATCGCCGAACATCAATTACGGCTACTCGGGGGACAAGGAAGCCATCGGCGTGCAGGGCGTGATGGACGACGGTCAGTTCACCAAGTTCCTGATCAAGAAAGGCGCCGATCTGCCGCAGTTCTACCGCGTACTGCCGGATGGTACCGAGGCGATGGTCGATGCTCGCCGTGAAGGTGAGTACATGGTCGTCAAGCGCCTGGCCAGCATGTTCGTCTTGCGCAGTGGTAATGCCTACGTCTGCGTTGAAAACCTGGCCAATCCCTACAAGCGCACCGTAACCCGTGGTGCCCGTGACGGCGGGGGGGCATAAAGATGGCCACCGAACCTACTCAACCTCAAGAAAAGACCCGTGACGAAGAGATCCGCGAGTGGAACGAGTCCAACTCGATGCTCAAGGGCAAGGCAGGCAACAGCAAGCGCAGTGGTATTGCCATTGCGGTAGCCGCAGTGGTCGCCTGTGGCTTCGCGTACATGGTTACCCATGGCGATGACGAAACCGAAAATAAAGACACGCTGAAAAAAGAAGAACTGGTCGCGGCCAGCCCGCGCAAAGTGATGGATCCGCCACCTCGTCGGGAGGCTGCGAAGGTCGCGCCGGTGAGCAATGAGCCGGGCGCGCCGGCAGATACGCCACGTTCGGTCGTTGACCGGCAGCAGCAAGGCGCCGTGAGCGATGAAGAACGACGCCGGCAGCAGCTGGAAATGCAGGCCCAACTGGAGCGGGAGAAAATGCTCGCGGCACGGCAGCGCTCGGCCATTTTCGCGACGGCCAAAGACGAAGGTTTTGACCAAGGGGCAGGGCAGGGCGCCGATGGCCAGCAGGCCAACGGTGGCTCTCTACTGGGTGGCGGTGGTCGTTCTTCACAAGGCCCGATGAATGCAAACGATGCTTTCGCCGCGTCTACCTACAGCGATAGCGTGCCGTTCACCGAAGCCCGTGTGATGGAGAACCTGGGATACAAAGTGCTGCAGGGGGCTGTCATCGAGGCAACCCTGCAGCCCCGCGCTCAAAGCCAACTGCCTGGTCAAATCTGCGCGTCGATTGCACAGGATGTATACGCCGCCGAAGGGCGCCGGGTAATGCTCCCGTGGGGTTCCTTGGTGTGTGGGAGCTACAACGCCAGCTTGAAGCCGGGCCAAGAGCGCTTGTTTACCATCTGGAACTTTGTGCGAATCCCGCGCCTGGACGGGCGCCCTCCGATGGAAATCCCGCTCAACAGTGCCGGTACCGACCAGTTGGGTACCGCTGGCCAGGGTGGCGTGGTCGACAACCACTGGGCGCAGATTTTCGGTGTCGCGGCTGCGGTATCGATCATCGGCGCCGGGGCCTCGAACAGCGGTGTTTCGTCGAGCGATCAGGAGAATTCCTCGTCCCGCTACCGCAGCGAAGTACAGGAAGCCGCCGCCGATTCGGCACAGACCATTTTGGGCCGCTACGCCAACATTCAGCCGACCGTGACTGTCCCGCATGGCTCGCGTGTCGTGATTTATCTGCAGCGCGACCTGGACTTTACCAAGGCATTCGCCAAGCAGGCCGAACGCGCCGAAAGCGGCGGCGTTACCTTCATCAACTGAGGACCGGATATGTCTGAGATTGCATCCTTTCGCACAAAACTGGGTCCGCTTGCTGGCATGTTGGATGACCCGGAAGTGACAGAGATCGCTATCAACGGTCCAGACAACGTATGGGCCGGCTACCGCAGTAGCCGGTTCATGCGTCCGGTTCCGGTTCAAGGTGTAACGCTCCCCCTGATCAAATCGCTGGCCAGCCTGATTGCCGCCCACACTGACCAGGAAGTGAGCGCCTACACGCCAATCCTGTCGGGGCGTATCCCAATCAATCTGGACGACAACGTCCCGGACAACGAGCGGGGCGACTACCGCGTCCAGATCGTCCTGGCCCCGGCTGTTGAGCAGCACATCGGCGGTATCGTCTGTATCCGTAAACCAGGGCGGAAGCAAATTACCCTCGATCAATACGAGGCTTCCGGTGCTTTCGACTTCATCAACCAGCCACGTGATCATGGCCAGTACAGCGATGATCACCTGGTTGAACTGTATCGGGCCAAGCGCTGGAAAGAGTTCTTCAAGGGCATCGTCAAGGCGCGCAAGAACATCATGGTTTCTGCCGGTACCAATGCCGGCAAAACCACTTTCCTCAACGAGTTGCTGCAGCATGTGGACGGCAACAATGGCGAGCGAGTAATCACCATTGAGGACACCCGCGAACTGCGCCCAGCGGGCGGGAACGTGGTGAACCTGATCTATTCGCGAGGTGGCCAGGGCAAGGCCCGTGTCACGCCATTCGATCACCTGGAATCGATTCTTCGTCTGACCCCTGACCGGGCAATTATGGGCGAGCTGCGTGGCGGCGAGGCGTTCCCCTTCCTTGAACTGATGAACACCGGTCACAGCGGCACGATGAGTTCTATCCACGCCGACTCGCCGGATCTCATGTTCGACCGCCTGGCATCAATGGCATCGCGTGGCGGTGCTGACATGAGCAAAAACCAGCTGATCGAGTTCTCCCGGCATCTGATCGATGTCGTTATCCAGTGGGAATACGGCTTCGATGGCCGACGCATCATCACGGAGGTTCACTATGCGAAAGCTGCCTAAGTTCACCCTGGCGCTGCTGGCCAGTGTCTGCGCGTCTGCCATGGTTCATGCCGAAGATGCACAGCCGACCCGGTTTTCCGAACTTGCCGCCAAGTGCGCGCCGACCGTTCACCCGTCCACGCTCAAGGCGTTGATCGGCAACGAGTCTACCTTCAACCCTTACGCAATCGGCGTGGTTGGCACTCACCTGCAGCGGCAACCTCAGTCCTTGAGCGAAGCCATCGCCACTGCCGAGCAGTTGGAACGGGACGGCAAGCGTTATGCCATGGGCCTTGGCCAGTTGCTAGTCACCAACATGCGTGCACGCGGGCTGAGCTATCAGGATGTGTTCGAGCCATGCCGCAACCTGCAGGCCATCAGCAACTTGCTGGTGGAGTATTACAAGCAGGCGCTTACGACCAGTAGTGACAAGCAAGAGGCGCTGTTGAAGGCCTTTTCGATGTACTACAGCGGCAACGAGCTGCGTGGCTTCCGCCCGGATCGACCTGGCGAAATGTCTTACGTCGAGAAAGTGGTTCACCGCGCCCTGAACCCCACTGCTGAGGATCCGATTGTGCCGGCTGTAGAGGGTGCAGAAGGCGCTGAGCCGATTTCCGTGGTTGCAGCTAGCTCCCCTGCCCGAAAAGCGCCGCAGCGCGCTCGTAGGGCCTCTGAACAGCAGGAAGGTCCATGGCTGACCTTCACTGACGACAATGGCCAAGCCGTTGCTGCCGCGAAGACTGAGACTGCCAGCAAGCCGCAGATCCAAGTCCACCTCAACACCGATGCCGAGGCTGATATTCCGAAGCGGGAATTCAAGCGCTTCGATCAGCCTGCGCCACAACACTTTGAACAAGCCGAGGCGCAGCCTGTTGCCGAACAGCAGCAAGCCACCCCGTCATTTGTCCAGATCATCAATTGATTTCTCGCACGCGAGAAAAGGAGTTCGTATGCGCACCCCAATCATGACTTTCCTCGCTGCGCTGGCATTTGCCGGTACCGTGCAGGCGAATGAATTGCCGCAGCCACCAACTAATTACGACTACGGCTCTAAAAGCGATTCAGAAGCTTGTGGGGCCACCCTGTGTCTGCTGGGCATGATCCGCGACGGTGATTGTGACAAGTACGTCACCAAGTACTTCAGCATCATTCGAACGAAAAAAGGAAAATTCAGCCCGTCCAGAACTGCCGAAGCTCGGGGTGACTTTGTTGCCCAGTGCGCTGAGGACCAGGACCGTGCTAAAGCGGCCAATGACAAATGGGGGACCGTACAACGTGGCTTCTAAGTTCACTGCAGTAAGGTCCCTTTCCTTGGCCGTAGCGATGGTGGCCAGCTCCCTGGTTTGGGCTGACCAGGCGCCTGCTTCGTCGGAGCCTGCAGCCGCACCGCTATTGGTCGATGGCGCGCGCCGCATTGAAGTCGGCTTCTCGCCAGAAGGCTCGGCACAGGATCTAGTACTGCGCACCATTGGCGCGGCCAAAAGCTCGATTCGCCTTTCGGCGTACATGCTGACCAGCCCCGATGTGACCAAGGCCTTGATCTCGGCCAAACAGCGCGGTGTCGATGTGGCGGTGGTGGCTGACCATCAAGGCAATCTGCAAGGTGGCGCTGCCCGCGCTGGCCAACATGCGCTGACATTGCTGGCCCGTGCCGGCATCCCAACCCGTACGGTGAAGGCCTACGCGATCCACCATGACAAGTTCATGGTGATTGACGGCAAGGCAGTTGAAACCGGCAGCTACAACTACACCGCTGCAGCTGCCAGAAACAATAGTGAGAACGCACTGGTCGTCTGGAACGACGCCGATCTCGCTGAGCAGTACCTGAACCACTGGCAGAGCCGGTGGGAGAAGGGCCAAGCATTCAAACCAAGCTACTGAGAGGGCACGCACATGGACAAGCAAACTGATCAGACCACCACTTACCAGCTGTTCCAAAAGGGCAGGGAACCGGAAACGTTCACCGACGCAAAGCTGGCGGGCGCAGCCTGGTTCAAGGCCGAGCTTTCCGACAAATCCGTGATGACTGTTCAACAGGGCGGGCAAGCCGCTCGTGTCTTTGCGCAGGTTGGCAAGGAGGGCACGCAGTATTACAAGGATCTGCCGTTCGACAATATGCCAGGCGCTGCAGACTTCAAAGCCTCGTTCAAGGATGCGCTGGAGCTGCGCAAGGCTGAGCAATCCGGCGCGGCCTCTGGTAAACCCGGTGAAGCGATGGCAATGGCCAAGCCAATGGATATGCCGGCCATCAAGGCAGCTGAGCAGGGCAAGACCTACGACGGCAAGATAGTCGCCTTCCACAATAACCAGGTGATTCAGGCCGTCAGTGACGGACAGAAGACTATCCATATTGCCCATGAGCGAGCGGCCTTGAGCAGTGCCAAGGCTGGGTTGTTGCACCAGGGCAAGGATCTGTCGATCCGTTACCCGTTCTCGGGCGTTGGCATCGTGCAAGAACGCCAGCTGCAGCACGAACTAAAAACCCCCTCACACCAACCGAAAGGCTACGGCGGCAAAGGTTTTTGAGTAGTAGCTGAAAAAGGAGAAAGGAGCCGGTACAGATTGTGTGAAAACCTAGCAATCTGCCCGGCCCTTTAAGAGAATGCTCCGTATCGAAAGATATGGAGCATTTTTCGTTATGGCCTACATACAAGGAGAGTCCCGCAGCCAGACCAGCCTGTTCCCGGTCTCGTTGGAGGAATTGATCCCTGAAGATCACCTCGTACGGGTCATTGATCTGTATGTCGCCAAGCTGGATCTGGGTCAACTCGGCTTTGAGAAAACTCAGCCCAAGGCCACCGGGCGCCCCGCGTACGACCCCGCCGATCACCTAAAGCTCTACCTTTATGGTTACTTCCAGCGCATTCGCTCGTCCCGGCGCCTGGAAGCCGAATGCCAGCGCAACATCGAAGTGATGTGGCTGATCAATCGGCTCAAACCCGACTTCAAAACCATCGCCGACTTCCGCAAGAACAACAAAGCTGCGTTCGTCGCGACATGCCGAGCCTTTGTACAGTTCTGCCGAGCTGCCGGTTTGATTGCCGGTGACTTGGTTGCCATCGACGGGAGCAAGTTTCAGGCAGTCGCTTCCGCGCGACGCCACCTGAACTTGAACCAGCTCAAGCGTCAGGACGAGAAGCTGGAGAAGCGGATTGCCCAATACCTGGCGGACCTGGATGCCGCAGACAAGTCTGAGGGCGAGCAAGTGATAGATCGCACTGCGATCAAGGCGGCCCTGGCGAAACTTGAGGCCAAGCAGCAAGACAATCGCAGTTGCCAAGCCTTGATGAAATCGATGGGGCTGGAGCAGTTCAACACGCACGAAAACGATGCCCGGATGATGCGCACGCCCAAGGGGGCGCGTGTTGCCTATAACGTGCAGACTGCCGTCGACGCAGAACACTGCCTGATTTTGCATCACGAGGTGACGCAAGAGGGTGATGACCGTAAGCAGCTCGAACCCATGGCTAAAGCAGCCAAAGCCGAACTTGGGCAAGACGCTCTGACCGTGACTGCGGACATGGGCTACTCAAACGGCCAACAGTTCCAGGCGTGTGAGGAAGCCTCCATTACCGCTTACGTGCCGCCAAACCGAACCTCGAACCCAGGCGGAGAGGCATTGTTCGAACGCCAAGACTTTACCTACGACTCTGACCACGATCGGTACCAATGTCCAGCAGGCCAGTGGCTAACCCTGAAGCAGCGTTACAAAGGCGACCGGATCTACCAGGCAGCAATCAGCGACTGCGCTGGATGTGCGCTGAAAGCCCAATGTACGACGGCCAAGCGCCGCTACGTCTCGCGTCACGCACAAGAAGAAGCCTTTGAACGAATGACGAAGCGGATGCAACTGCATCCAGAGATGATGGAACGACGCAGATCCATCGTGGAGCACCCGTTTGGTAATCTCAAACAATGGCTATTTGGGAACGGACGGTTCTTGCTACGGCAACTCGAAGGGACGAGAGCCGAAATGGCCTTGGCCGTGACCGCATACAACCTCAAGCGGGCGATCAGCGTACTGGGTACCAAGAAAATGATGCAGTTGATGGGCTGAGGAGCCTTTTTTCAGCACAAAAACAAACGCCCCGAACAAGTCGGGGCGTTTGGTCTAGGACCTATCAGTGTGTTTTCACACAATCTGGGTAGGCTCCTTTCTTTTTGCCCGATATTCGATATGACTCATGACGAAATCGATCAGCTGCTGTGGCCATTCGAGCCGCTATTCGGTCGCTGGTCGGACGCACAGATCGCCACTGCAGCGGGTGTTAGCATCCACGCGGTGGCAGGACGGCGCCGACGCCTTGGCATTGGGAGCCATCTGCAGGCCTATGACTCCATCTTGGGTCTGTTCACGGATGAGCATGTGGCCCAGCTGGCAGGGGTGGCCAAGCAAACGATAACGGTCAGGCGGTCATCCCTGGGCATTCCGTCGCACCGTGACCAGCAGACCAATCCGCTCGAAGTGTTCGATCCCCTGCTAGGGGTGTTGAGCGATGCAGCGATTGCTCAACTCGCCGGCAGAAGTCCAAGTGCAGTCCTCAAGCGCCGGCGTAAACTTGGAATCACCACGTACCGTCCACGTTCCGATACCCCGCCACTGAAAACCCCGCACAAGGCGGGGCATAGTGGGAAGCTGGCCAGCACCACCAAAAGCGTTTGACTCACATCCTGGGATGCCCGCTGCTCGGGCCTTCCAAGCGAGTACGTTGCTTGCGCTCCAGCGCCTGGCCGTCCGCAACATTCCGCGGTTGAATCGACTCCCTACGCTGCCGCTCGCGTTCCTGCTGCAGCGACAACGCCGTGGTTTTGTCGTAGCGCTTGGCGATTGCTGCCGGCAGACCTTTGATTGAGTCTGCATAGACGCGGGCTTCATGCCGTGCCCGGCTGATGGCCACATACCAAAGGTTCTGCGAGGTGGTGCGGCTCTTGGTGTTGAGCGAGATCATGACGCGATCATTGGTCAGACCCTGAGCGCTGTGGACGGTCGCGGAATAGGCATGTTCCAGGTGCAACGGCTTGTTGGTCGGCAAGCTCACGGTGCGTTCGGGCTGGCCGTTGATCTCCTTGAGCGAAGCCAGCTGCACCACGCCGCCCTCGATGCTGACTACGCGCATGCGGTCGCCGTTGGTGAGGTCCAGCTTGGGATCCTGGCGGTTGATGCGAATGAGGTCACCCACAGACAGCTCGGGTTTCTCCAGCTTGTAGACACTGAGCTTGGTGGCCTGTCTCGGGTTGAACTCGTATCGGTTGCCGCTACGGTCCTTGACCACAAGCACATTACCCGGCAGCGCCTGGTCGACCACATACAGCTCACCTCGTACCAGGCCAGCCCGTTTATAGTCCTTTTCCGGCTGAATGATCATGCCCTGCTTGTAGCTGGGGGCGTACCGACGTTCTGCGTCGGTGGAATCGACACGGTTCAACGTTTCGAACTGTTTACCCTTCCCCAGCAGCCCGAGTGCCTGGCGGGCCATCTGGTTGATTTCCTTCCGGTCCTTGTTGGTGCCGGCAACGATCAATACCTCTTTGCGTTGGTCGGGCGTCAGTGCCATGTAGTCGCGGACAATGGCCTGGTGCCGCTCAGTGGCCGTTCGCAATTCTTCAACGTGTTTCAGGTGATCCAG
This sequence comes from Pseudomonas sp. FG98, assembly GCF_057808595.1. Classification (NCBI taxonomy): domain Bacteria; kingdom Pseudomonadati; phylum Pseudomonadota; class Gammaproteobacteria; order Pseudomonadales; family Pseudomonadaceae; genus Pseudomonas; species Pseudomonas sp. FG98. The sequence goes on from NZ_JBMDIJ010000029.1 coordinate 26,769, forward strand.
GGACTTGGTGGGCTTCCCCTCGGCCGCATGCTGCACTGCCAGTTTCAACTCGGGATCCTTCTGCCGCTGGATCTCCTTGATACGTGCGGTCTGCATGCCGTTTTGCTGCAGCTGAGCAAATGGCTTGCCTGCCTCGATGGCCTCGGTTTGCTTGGTGTCACCCAGCTGGATCAAGCGGGCGCCGGATTGCTCGATCTCCCGCATCAGCCGTTCCATCTGGCGGGCGCCCACCACGCCGGCCTCATCGAGAATAACGATGGTCTTGGCATCCAATCCCTTGTTCTTGGTGTGGAAGAAGCTGGCCAGCGTGTGCGCATCCAACCCTTCGTTCTTCAAGGCGGTGACCTGGTTGCCGTACGGTGCCAGGGCAACAACTCTGTACCCTGATCCCGGTTGGGAATCCCGGCTGGCCATCGCGGCGTTCACGGAATCGATCAGTTTGACGGCACGGTCTACCGAGTAGGTTTTGCCGGTACCGGCATCACCCTGGATGCCTACAAATCGATTGTTGGTGCTGACGATCACCTCAACGGCTTGGTATTGGCCAGCCGACAAGGTGGACCCTTCCAGCGCCTTGGCCACCTGTTCCTTGGTCATCAACGGGGTGACCTGGCCACGGCCTGTCCGCTCGATAGCCAGAATGGCTTTCTCGCGCTTCAAGGCCTTCTGCGTCGTATAGCGCTTTTCTGCAGGCTCTAGCGAACCGCGCTTGATAGCCTTGTCTACATACTGACGGGCCTGTTTCTCACTCCAGCCTTTCAGCTCCTGCAGGTGTGCCCGCCAGCCAGCAGGCGACAGTACCGGCGAATCTAAGTCGCCGTTGGGCATGCGGTAGGTCGGCGGAGATTCGATAAGCGTCCCTTGCTTGACCAGGCGCTTGATTTCCTCGTTTACCTGATCAGGGGTAGCAAGGCCGACCGCACGTCGCAAGGCGACGGTGCGCAGGTCATTTTCCCCTACCACTTGCTCACGTTCGGTCAGGTGATTGATGGCGTACTGGACAACGGCCTGCCCTGGCGTGATGCCCTCGGGCAGGCTGTATTCTGCAGGGCTGCCCTTGCGAGGCGCGTATTCGCGATTGTCCAGGTGGCTGCGAGCGCCAAAATCAATGCCCAGCTCGCGAGCTTTGGTTACCCAATATTCTTTGACCAGGTGGCGGTCGCGCTCGTCCTTGCGTGGCCGTGTGGCCATCGCAATGATCTGCTTTTCGAGCGGGGTGGCATCGGCGCGGGTTTTTCCGTCCTTGGCCAGCGCGTCCTCGATCACTTTGGAACGACTGGAAAACGCCTCGATCTGGTCACGCGATATGTGGGCCAGCTCGAAGTTGCCCTGGTTATCCAGAACCCGGATCTCATATCCCAGCGCACGCAGTTCCTGGGCAAGGATGCCCTTGTACATGGCATCGACTTGCGGCTGGATCTTGTAGATATCGTCGTTGCGCAAAGCGCGCCATTTGCCATCCGACCGCCTGGTCATGTTCATGACCACGGCATGCGTGTGCATCTGCGGATCCTTGGCCCGGCTCATTTCATGACGAAACTTGCCTATCACCAAGTTGCCCGAGCGCTCGAGCATGGTTTTGCCGTTCACCTTCAATCGTGTTTGGGCCAGGCGCTCGACTTCCTCCATGCTCTTGGTCACTGCGCGGTCGTGTGCTGCCATCACATCCTTGTCGCCGGCGATCAGCGCCTGCATTGAGACGGACTTAGGAGCCGAGAACGTTAGGTCTAAGCCCATGCGACGGGAGCCTGTTTCCTTGTCGAAGGTCTTAGCCATTCGTTCGCCATTCGGGAGCTTTCCATCGAACAGACGGGCCAGCTCCTTCTGGTCGATAGGCCCCTCCAAACCCAGCAACTCGGCACCGATACCTTGCCACTCGCCGGGGGCTTCCTTGGCGTAGTAGTCATCGGCGTTGGAAAAGTAGCCTGCCGCCGCGTACTGGTTGTCACCCTTGATCAGCGTCACGTTGAACATCGCTTACCTCGTCAAGCTGCTTGGCCAATGACGATTGCCGGCGCCCGCTCTTTGTAATCGACGTAAGGCGTCTTGATCTTGGTAATGGGGAAGTCCTCGGCAAACTTGACGTAGGCTTCCAAGTCATTGAGGTTCGAGATCTCCGAATCCATCACGACCGGTTCCAGCTTGATTTCCTCGGCCCTCGTCATGCGCCCTGCAGTCCAAGACTTGCGGAAGCGCTTGACCTCCTGATTGCCCAAGATTTCCTTGGCCATTTCGGCGTTCTTGGCGTTTGCCGCCGCCAGAATGACGTAGTTACGAAAGCACGACAGCAGCGTGTCCGCGTCGTCCCGGCCATAACTTGCGTTGAGCTGGGACCAGTCTTGCAGACTGCCGACCATGCGCAGGCCATGTTTCCGGCCCTTGGTCGCAGCGGGAACGAAACTCTCCAATTTACCGAGCGATTGCAGCTCATCGAGAAACAGCCACAGACGTTTACCGGTCATTGGCTCGGAGCTGAGGATGGTTGCGCAGATGGTATCGATCCAGGTGGCCACCAGCGGGCGCATGGTGTCGCGCATATCCTCCCGCCAGGTAATGAACAGGTTGCCGGCGTCGGGATCATTCACCCAGCGATAAATCGAAAAGTCACCTTTACCCATGTAGCGAAGAGGGCGGATGTACTTGTTCATCATGAACTGGATGCTTGCGATGGCTTTCTCCGCGTTGTCACGGAAATAGCCTTCGGAGTCGGTGTTCGCCAAGAACGCCCGGATGGTGTCGCCATCTTCGCGAACCAGAAGGTTGACCAGCGTATCTTGGTTGGCGTTGTTCGTTTCCATCAGCTTGCGCATGGTGTCGGACAGTACGTCCCGAGCGTAGGCACACCACTGCTCGTCGCTGGGGTCTACCTGCGGCGGAATGATCGATTTAGCCATGCGGTTGAAATCGTGAACGCCACGGATCTCGTTGAAGATGGTCCAGCCTGCAGAGCGCGCATCAAAGGGATTGAGAATGTAGTCGCCCTTGAAACTGAACTTGGAGTAAAAGGTCCCGTTGGGATCGACCACGGCCATGCGGTCGTTGCGCCGTAATGCCGATGCGATCATGCCTTCCATGGTCACGGACTTACCGGCACCGATGGACGCGCAGATCATGGTGTTGCGGTCTTCTAGGTGCAGCGGCATCGGCAGCTTGCCGACCATGATTGGCTTGGCATTCTCCAACCCCTTTTTGCGGCGCTCACGGTTGGTCTTGGCATTGCGAGCGTTGACCTTGCGCTCCACGAAATGCCAGTTACGAATCCGAGAACCACGCAGCCATTGCTGGAACCGTTCGCCTCTGAACCCGTCGTCGCAGTATTCGTACAGGTAGTAACACAAGCCTGCAGCAACAACCGAGGTGGCAATGGTGGCACCCAGCACTAGAGGTTCGTGCCAGCCGTTGTGCAGTGTTTCTTTGAACGCTGCAGGGAACGGCGCCAGTGGCAGCTGAGCCAGCTGGGTGCCGGCCAACCAGCCAGCGATCGGCAAACCAAAGCCCGCTGTCATAGCGGCGGAATCAACCTCTTGTTTGTGCATCAGTCCTCTCCTGATAGACGTTCAATGTCCTCGGCCAGGTCGGGCAAAAGTGCTGCGAGTGCATCCTCGCTGCTGACCAGGTGCTTGAGATGAGCGCGCAGCTCATTGACCTTGCCCTGTGCCGTTCCTTGACGCAGCAGATAGACCACGATGGCCTGAATGGTTCTGCTCCGTGCCTGTTCCTGGGTGATGGTTTCGAGCAAGCCAAGGATCTGTTGCTGCTCGGCCCAGCTGTCCATATCCACCTGCCGGCCACCTTTGTCTGTGGCCAGCACCCGGTCGCGGATGTAGCTCGATAGGTGCTTATAGCCAGCGAGTGCCGCCGCTTCTTCAACCCTGGACAGCTGCTCGTCGTTGAATCGAATGGGTACTGTTTTGCCCACGTTGCTCCCTCAAATGCACCTTGAAAATTGGGGTTTGACATGCCCAAAGGTAACGCACATTCGCTGTAATGCAAATGTATCACACAAAAACCTTGATTTATCTGCACTGCAAGCATACTTTGTAATACAAACGTATCACGTAGTAAATTCTGGAAAAGCGGCTCAGGCTCAAGGCTGACGCGGCTTCCACCTCCCGCCAGGGAGGTGCGTGTTGTGTATTGAGATTTTGACCCTGTTAAGGGTCGAAATTGATGCTCTTGTTAAGGGCGTTTTTAGTGCCTAGGCCGAAGGCCGTAGCGAGCGGAGGACAAGGGTAGGCAGAAAGGGTGCTGTATGGCTGTAGATTGAGTGCAGAAGGGGTATAGCTTGACTACAGGTAGGGGGTGAGTAGGATACAGGGTAAATGCAATATGGGTGCAGGTAGGGTGCAAAATGGCAGGCAAGGATATCGAGAAGGCACTGATGGCGGTTGAGCCAGTGACAAAGGCAGCGAAAATACGCAAGGTCATGCCAGTGATCGAGAAGCAGCTGAGGGCAGGTGTACGACGCCAGGCGATTCTGGATGTGCTCAAGGAGCAAGGTATCGAGGTCAGTATGGATACGCTCAAGAGCTACCTGTACCGATACCGCAAGGCCCAACGTGGAAACCAGGCAAAGACTGCAAGCCCAGCACCAGTGCCGCAACATTTTGAGGAACCAGCGCGGCAGGTCGAGCCGGAACAGGAAGGAGGTGTATCGTACGATACAGAACCGAGCCATGACGCGGACGAACGGCCCCATTTGGGGCCGGCTGAGTTGAGCAGGCTCATGAATCCCGGGGACGATCAAAACGCCTCGGACTTGGATCGATATGAAAGCGCAGCGCGCAGCAGAAGGAAACGCACATGAGAACCGTCACCGTGAATTTCACCGGCAACTCCGGAAAAACCACACTCTCCGATAACCTGCTTTGGCCCCGTATCGGCGGTCTGCGGTTTGCAATTGAAACCATCAACGCCGGTGCGTCGGACACCGCAGCCGAAATTGAACGCCTCAAGGGCAAACAGTTTGGCGAACTGTCCGAGGTACTGCTGACCGAGGACAAGGTTGTGGTCGACGTTGGCGCATCCAACGTTGAAGACTTCTTCAAGTTCATGGGCCAGTACGACGGCTCCCACGAAGATATCGATTACTTCCTGGTGCCGGCAGTGCCGGAGAAAAAGCAGCAGGTCGATACCATCAACACCATCAAGACCCTGGCCGCGCTCGGCGTGCCGGCGAAAAAGATCTTGGTCGTCTTCAACAAAGTCCAGATCGATGATGCCGACGATATCCCGCAGACGTTCGCGGCGCTGTTCGGCTTCCACGAAGTCGAGAAGAAATTCACCCTCAAGCGCGATGCTGTGGTGTACGCGAACGAAATTTTCGAGCGCCTGCGCCCGCTGAAAATGAACGTCACGCAGGTACTGGAGGACTCCACGGACTATCGCGCCCAGTTGCGCGATGCCAAGGACGAAACCGAAAAGGATCACGCCCTGCGCATGATCTCCGCGCAGCGCCTGGCCAAGTCGGCATCGCGCAACCTTGACCAGGTATATGCCTCGCTGTTCGGCAAGGGGAAGTGATCGATGGCCAAGGACCCAACCACGGCCCGCGAAGCGATGGTCGCGCAAATGATGGAGGACTTTGATGCCATCGTGCGGCGCCTGGAACAGGTCGACGCCGACCTGGCGGCGAAGACTTCCGAAGCCGTACGCGATGCAGCAGGCAAAGTCCTGCTGCAGACGCAGCTGAACTTCGAGTCGATGATGGAAGAACAGCGCAACGCACTGGTGCAGGCAGGACGCGAAGCGGCAGCGCGGATTGGGAATGAGATCAACCGCAGTGCGGCCAGCCTGGTGACAGCACAGGCTGAGCGCCGGGCGGTTGGGTACTCGGTAGCTCTGCTATCGATTGGTGCGGCGCTTGGCGCCGCCATCGTGTATGTCGCCTACTTAGTAGGACGGTGAGGGGGCTTGCCCCCTTTTTTTGATGTGTAACCTGTATCGTACGATACAGGTTACAATGTCTGTAACGTTCACCCCCCTGACGCCGAGTGATCAGCAGGGGGGATTCTCGCGTGCGAGAAATGGAGGCCGCATGTCCGCAACCCCAAGCCAGTTGCTCTATGACGAAATCGAGGGGGCGTACGACTGGTTCAATGATCGGTTATACGGTGGCCAGCTGCCCGGCTGCATCTTCACCCTGCAGCGCAAGGCCAACACTTTCGGCTATTACTCGCCATCGCGCTTCCTGCGCCGGAATGGCTCGGGTAAGAGCGATGAAATCGCGCTGAACTGCGCCTACTTCGCGCATCGCAGCATCAAGCAAACGCTGTCCACGCTGGTGCATGAACAGGCGCACCAGTGGCAGGACTGCTTCGGGAAGAAGTCTCGCGGCGGGTACCACAACCGCGAGTGGGCCGACAAAATGGAGGCCATCGGGCTGATGCCTTCGCACACGGGTGAGCCTGGCGGGCGCCGGTGCGGGCAGCAGATGACGCACTACATCATCGAGGGCGGTCCCTTCGATGTGGCATGCGACGAATTACTCGCAACCGGCGCCATGATTTCCTGGATCGATATCGTCACCCAGCGGGTGCCAATGTCCGCAACGCAGCTGTACGGGCCAGGTGGGGAGCCTTTACCCCAGCCCGAGGATCCGACCATCGACATACCGGCACTGACTGTTGCGGGTCTGATCCAGCCGGCAACGCCGGCTGAGGATCCGAAGAACAAGCGCAAGTACACCTGTCCCAGCTGCAAGTTGAACGTGTGGGGCAAGCCAGGCCTTAGCGGGCGGCTGCTCTGTGTGGACTGCGACGTACGTTTCCTTGAGGCCGGCGAGCTGGTGGAAGTGCCGCCCGACGCTGATGCCCAGCCGGGCGGGGACGACTGATAACCGGAGGGCGTCAGTTGCCCCCGCCTGGCCGCTGCCGGCGAGGCGACTTGCTGCCGGTGAGGCCCTAACGTATATATGCGTTAGGGCTAAGAACCAGCTGGAGATCACCTCCCATGTACATACCGTCACGCGACGACTTGCTGCAGCTGTACGAGAACGACATTAAATCGGGGGGCATAGAGAAAACGGAAAAAATCGTACGATAAGCCCTGCTGACAGCCTGCAAGCCCTTAGGTTGTGTAGTCGGTGTCCGAATGGGGTATACCCTAACCGGGCGTCAGGCCGGCAGCCTGCACAACGTCAAGCTAGAGCTGGATTCGGCATTTCCTGACAGCTCGCCGCCAGCCTCTATGGCCTCAACCTGACAGGTCGCATGCTTAGCGTACGATTTTGTCCGTTTTCTCTATCGTCCCCCATAACGAAACGCCATGTCGCCGGCGGAGGTCAGCTGCTCAAGCTCTACATCCCACATGGCCAGCTCCTCGATTAAGGTCGTCGCCATGGATTGTCCTGGCGAACCTTGATTAGGAGCTGCAGGACCAACCCAGCGCAAAGGATGAGGCTTCCAAACTGCCAGCCAGCAGCCTCATATGCTCCACGGGGGAAGTCACAAAGGACAGCCAATCCAGATATCGAGAGAAGCAGGGCAGCGAAGGCTGCCGAGGTTACGTAGCATGAGCTGTTAACACACCTTTTTGTTAACCGCTATTACGCATGGCTGGCGGGCTAGAACCCTTATTCGAGTTGGCCCGGTGATAAACTCGCGCCATTTGGCGCAAGCATCGCGCCAGCCGTATCCCAAAGGGAATTCCGAATGTCCGCCCTCTCTACTCTGCTCGACACCTACCGCGACGCCTCTGTCACCGAACGCGAAAAAGGCACTTACTTCGAAGAGCTGATCTGCGCCTACCTGCGCAACGAAGCCACCTACCGTGACCTGTACGATAAGGTTTGGACATACGCCGATTGGGCTAAGGAGCAGGGTCTCAGCGGCAAGGACGCGGGTATCGACCTGGTGGCGCGCACCCAGGGAACCGGCGAGTACCACGCCATCCAGTGCAAGCTGTACGCCGAGAACTACCGCGTCCAGAAGAAGGACATCGACAGTTTCTTCACTGCCTCGGGCAAGGCGCCGTTCTCGCACCGCGTCATTGTTACTACCACCAATAACTGGAGCGAGCACGCCGAGGATGCCTTGCAGGGCCAGCAGCCCCCGGTCAGTAAGATCGACCTGCAAGCCTTGGAGGACAGCCAAATCGATTGGGCGAAGTACCAGCCCAATCAAGCCGTTGCACTCAAAGCCAAGAAGCAGTTGCGAGAGCACCAGCAAACCGCGCTGAACGCGGTGGCCGCAGGTCTCAAGGATGCCGAGCGCGGCAAGTTGATCATGGCCTGCGGCACCGGCAAGACGTTCACCAGCCTAAAGATTGCCGAGCGCCTCGCCGGCAAGGGCAAGCGCGTACTGTTCCTCGTGCCCAGCCTGTCGCTGCTGTCGCAGACGCTCACCGAATGGACGCAGGAAAGCGAAACCCCGCTTCACAGCTTCGCCGTGTGCTCCGACAGCGACGTTGGGAAGAAGCGCAAGGTGGAAGATGACGCTGTACAGGTGTTCACCCACGAGCTGCGCTACCCGGCCACCACTAAGGCTGATCGGCTCGCAGCGGAGATGCCCAAGCGCCACGACGCCGAGCACATGAGTGTGGTGTTCTCCACCTACCACTCCATCGACGTGATCAGCCGCGCCCAACATGATCACGGCCTGGATGCCTTCGACCTCGTGATATGCGACGAGGCGCACCGCACCACGGGTGCCACCTTTGGCGACGATGACGAAAGCAATTTTGTACGTATCCATGATGCGGATTACATCCGTGCCGCGAAACGCCTGTACATGACCGCCACGCCGCGCATCTACGGCGACAACGCGAAGATCAAGGCAGAGAGCGGCGAGGTTACGCTCTGCTCGATGGATGACGAAGCCCTGTATGGAAAAGAGCTGTTTGTCATCAACTTCTCCGAGGCTGTTCAGCGCGGCCTGCTCACCGACTACAAGGTACTGGTACTCACCGTTGAAGAAAGCGTCGTGAGTCGCCGCCTCCAAGAACTACTGAGGGACGAAGACAACCAGCTCAAGGTGGATGACGCCGCCAAGATCGTCGGTTGCTGGAAGGCCCTAGCCAAGCAGGGGCTACACGAACAGCTGATTGGCGATGATGAGCCGATGAAACGCGCCGTTGCCTTCTGCCAGGTCATCTCGCCCAACTACAAAGGCACCAAGCACAAGGTCAGCTCCATCAACATCGCCAGCATGTTCCAGTCGGTGGTGGAGGCTTACCAGGAGTCCGAGAACATCGACGCAGCCTCGCGCCTGATCTGCGAGGCCGAGCACGTTGACGGCGGCATGAATGCCAGCCAGAAGGAAGCCAAACTCAAGTGGCTGAAGGATGAGCCGCCCGCCAATACCTGTCGCATCCTCAGCAACGTCCGTTGCCTGTCCGAGGGCGTGGACGTTCCGGCACTGGATGCCGTGCTGTTCCTCACCCCGCGCAACTCCCAGGTGGACGTAGTGCAATCCGTTGGCCGGGTGATGCGCAACGCACCCGGCAAGAAGCGTGGCTATGTCGTACTACCTGTGGTCATCCCGGCAGGCATGGAGCCTCACGAAGCGCTCAACGATAACCAGACCTACAAGGTGGTCTGGCAGGTGCTCCAGGCGCTGCGCTCGCACGACGACAGCTTCGACGCCATGGTCAACAAGCTCGATCTGATCGGCTCCGACCCGCGCAAGATGGAAGTCATCGCCATCACCGATAAGGTGGACAAGAAGGCCAAGAAGTCCAGCGGAACCAGCAACGGCAAGGCCGGCAAAGGTCAGTACGGCATCGGCGAAAAACGCAGCAAGCACGATGCTGAAGGCCAGCTCACCCAGCAGGCCGAGCTGACCTACGAAGTGGGTGAAATCGAAAAGGCCATCTACGCCAAGATCGTTGAGAAGTGCGGCAACCGCCATCACTGGGAAGACTGGGCCAACGACATTGCCAAGATCGCCCGCACCCACATCGACCGCATTCAGGGCATTCTGGAGAACCCGGCCAACACCCAGGAACTAGCAGCCTTCAACGCCTTCGCCGCCGAGCTGCGCGACGACCTCAACGACAGCATCAGCGATGGCGAGATTATCGAAATGCTCGCCCAGCACCTGGTAACCAAGCCGGTGTTCGATGCGCTGTTCGATGAATACAGCTTCGCCAGCCACAACCCCATGTCCAAGGCCATGCAAGGCGTGCTGGACGCACTCCACGAACATCACCTGGCCAAGGAAGCCGACACCCTGGAGAAGTTCTACGCCAGCGTCCGCCAACGGGCTGCCGGCATCACCAGCGCCCAGGGCAAGCAGAAGATCATCGTCGAGCTGTACGACAAGTTCTTCCGCAACGCCTTCCCAAAAATGACCGAGCGCCTGGGCATCGTTTACACCCCGGTCGAGGTGGTGGACTTCATCCTCCACAGCGTCAATCACCTGTTGCAACAGGAGTTCGGCCAGACCCTGGGCAGCAAGGGCGTCCATATCATTGACCCCTTCACCGGCACTGGCACCTTTATCACCCGCCTGATTCAGTCGGGCCTGATCAAACCGGAGGAGCTGCCACACAAGTACAAGCACGAAATCCACGCCAACGAGCTGGTGCTGCTGGCTTACTACATTGCAGCGATCAACATCGAGGCGGCCTACCACGGCGAAGTGATCGACGAGTACACGCCGTTTGAAGGCATCTGTCTGACTGACACCTTCCAGATGTACGAGAAGGACGATTTGGTGGATGCGCTGCTGGAGGACAACAGTGCCCGGCGCAAGCGTCAGAAGGCGTTGGATATTCGGGTGATAGTGGGGAACCCCCCTTATTCTGTGGGGCAAGGGGATGCCAATGCCAACAACGCGAATGTACCTTACCCCAGCCTTGATGAACGCATCCGAACAACCTATGCCGCTCGTTCAGACGCGAACAATAAGAACGCACTCTATGACAGCTACATTCGCTCAATTCGCTGGGCCAGTGATCGTATTGGTAATGCCGGCATCATCGGGTTCGTGACCAACGCTGGTTTTGTAGAGGCCAATACTGCTGACGGTCTTCGAAAGTGCCTGGTAGACGAATTCTCCAGCCTGTATGTGTTCCATCTGCGTGGCAACCAACGTACCAGCGGCGAAACCTCTCGGAAGGAAGGTGGCAAGATTTTCGGCAGCGGCAGCCGGGCCCCGATTGCTATCTCGCTGTTGGTAAAGAACCCAGAAGCGAAGGCTCATGGGCAGATCCACTTCCATGATATTGGCGACTATCTCAGCCGCGAAGAAAAGCTGGAGAAGATCGTCAGCTATGCCAGCGTAGCCGGAATACCAAGCTGGCAGCATGTAATCCCGGACGAGCATGGTGACTGGTTAAAGCAGCGTGATGATAGCTTTGGTCAGTTCATCGTCCTGGGGGCCAAGGACGACACAGGTTCTGAAGTGCTTTTTGAAAACTACTCCAGAGGGCTAGAGACCGGACGCGATGCCTGGGTCATCAACTCCAGTGTGTCGAAGGTGAAGCTCAACGTCGTATCAATGCTGGATTTCTATAACGCAGAGATTCAGCGCGTTGGTGCGGCATCACTCCAAGGATCGAAAAAGGAGCGAATCGACCAGGTAAGGCCACTGTTATCCAGCGATGCGACACGCATTAGTTGGACTAGCAGTTTATTTGCTAATGCCGCTGATGGCGCCCCGCTTAGGCTTCGTCCAGATTGTATTGGAACCATGGTCTACCGGCCATTTACAAAGCAAGCCTTCACTTATGATTCGAACGTAGTCCACCGTGTTGGTCAGATGCCGCGAATCTTCCCGGATGCCAAGGCAGAAAATCTGCTCATCATGGTTAAGCAACGCCCCGCCGAGGTTGGCCAACTTGCGTTGATGGTGAATTGCCCGCCAGAGCTACAGACAGATGGAGGTACGCAATGCTTCCCACTCTATCTCTACGACGAAACCGCCCAAGCGTCCAAAGACGACCTTTTTGCAGAGCCAGTTGAAGGTGGTTTGCGCCGCCGCGCCGCCATTACCGATGCTGGTCTGGCGCACTTTGCCAGCGCCTATCCGGGCGAGGCCATCAGCAAAGAAGACCTGTTCTACTACGTCTACGGCATCCTACATTCCCCGGACTACCGTGAGCGCTTTGCCGACAACCTCAGCAAGGAGCTGCCACGCATTCCGGCTGTGAAGAGGGCTGCCGACTTCTGGGCCTTCAGCAAAGCTGGCCGCGACCTGGCTGATCTTCACCTGAACTACGAAACCGTTGAGCCGTACCCGCTGACCATCGAGGCCAAGGGCACACTGACGGATGCTGACTATCGCGTGGAAAAGATGAAGTTCGCCAAAAAGGGCGACAAGAGCACTGTCATCTACAACCCCCGCATCACCCTCCGGGGCATCCCCGAGGCAGCCTGGGACTATGTGGTGAACGGCAAGGCCGCGCTGGACTGGGTGATGGAACGCCAGGCCGTGCGCACCGACAAGGCCAGCGGCATCGTCAACGACGCCAACGACTGGGCCGTCGAAACCATGGGCAACCCCAAGTACCCACTGGAGCTGTTCCAGCGCGTGGTCACCGTGAGCCTCGAAACCCAAAAAATTGTTAATAATCTGCCAGCTCTGGATTATTAGCAGGGCGGCTCAGCGGAGGAAGGACAGGATGTCCGAGCGGCACCGGGACAAAGTGTGCAAACACGACCGGAAACGGTGTCTACCAGATAGGTGGACACCATGCCGTTAACTCAAGGCTGGGGATCGGCAACGAGCCTATCGGCTGGATACTGGGTCATGAATTCACTGCTGATCTCAGCGGGAGCTGTCAGCCAATCCTGATATAGGGGTCGTTTGCGGGAGAGGGCGAAATCCTACGCTAAGGCTTTGGCCAACGATATTCTCCGGTAAGATTGATGTGTTCCCAGGGGATAGGAGAAGTCGCTTGATATCTAGTATGACGTCTGTCGCACCTGCTTGATCGCGGCCGCGATAGCTAGATCGCGTTGCTCCTCTTCTCCATCCGCGTTCCAAGCTGCGGAAAGGCACCCATAAGCGTACGCCTGGTCGAGCAGGCGACGCGGATCGACGTCCAGCGCACGAGAGAATGCGTCCGCCATCTGTGCAATGCGTCTAGGATCGAGACAAAGGTCGTCTCTGTCAGCCGGATCGTAGAACATATTGGCGGCGCCAAAGCCCACTTCACCGACCAGACCGACGGGATCTATCACCAGCCAGCCGCGACTGGAGAACATGATGTTTTCATGATGCAGATCGCCATGTAGCCCACGCAGTTCCGAGGCATTGCTCATCATTTGATCGGCTATAATCGCCGCGTGGACGTAGTCAGTTTGACAACCTGCGTTTTGATCATCGCGCGCCCGCTGAAACAAAGCTGCAAAGCGATCCCGGATCGGGAGAAGGGCAGAAGGCAGGGGTTCCTCAGATGCGGCATACAGCTTCGCCATTAGTTCCGCTGCAATTTCGGTCGCCTGGTAGTCGCCGTGCTCGGCAACGATGTGAGAGAGCATTCGCTCCCCGGCATATTCGAGCAACATCAGATTGTTCTCACGACCGAGCAACCGGACTGCTCCCCTCCCATTGCGCCATACCAGATAGTCGGCCCCGCGCAGTTCATCAGCAATGTCTTCTATAGGTTTCAATCCCTTGACGATTGCAGGAGTCCCGTCTGGCAATGAAACTTTCCAAACGAGGCTGGAAAAGGTGTCCGCAATGAGAACAGGTTGCGAAACGTGCCAATGAGCAGGAAAAACAGGCGGCATGAACATCAACCCCAAGTCAGAGGGTCCAATCGCAGATAGAAGGCAAGGCGTTCGCGGTCGGGGGCTTCGATCCCCAATACATTGAATAGGACAGCGAAGGCGCGCTCTGCTTCATCTGGCGCTGCCCAGTTCTCTTCGGCGTTAGCAATCATGAGTGCCAAATCGGCATAGCGATCTGCTGTTCCGAGCCGCCCAAGGTCGATCAGACCCGTGCATTGAAGAGTTTTAGGGTCCACCATGAAGTTCGGCATGCAGGGATCACCATGGCAAACAACCATATCGGTGCGCTCTTGGTCGAGCCGCACCGGTAGCTCTCGTTCGACACGAGCCAAAAGATCGAGCTGCGGCGTACTCTTGTCCTCGTCCGGTAAGAAGTCGGGATTGACGGCATTGCGGGACACCACATCAACGGCGCGTCCGAACATTCGCGACAGCCTGCGCTCAAACGGACATTGATCAACCGATAGGCTGTGAACAGCGCCAAGTTGCTGCCCCATTGACGGCCACGCTTTGAGCAAATCCGCTCCAGACAGATCAGCCGCCGGTACTCCCGGAATTGCCGTTATCACCAAGCATGCACCCTCCTGTTCCTCCTGCCAGTTGATCACCTCGGGGCAAGCCACACCTCGACCTTTGAGCCAAATGAGGCGGTCACGCTCTCCAGCGAGCTCACCGCGGCGGGAAGCAGGTGCGATTTTCGCGAAGGCATGCCCGTCACCACGTCGAAAAACAAAATCACCAGATTCTCCGCCTCTGACAGGCAACCAGTCAGAATGCGATTCACCAAAAAAAATATTAGTTCGATTCAATGGAGGTTCCTTCAGTTTTCTGATGAAGCGCGGAGGTGGCTCAACCTGCGAAAAGAAACGAGTTGCTACGTAAGTCCGAGAACATGCTTTCCATGGTCTCTGAGCTCGCCTTTGGGACCGACATATCGGTAGAGAGTGACGCGCTCGATGCCGAGTTCCTTGCAGAGATCGGAAACTGAAGTATCGCGCTGGGCCATGGCGGCTTGCGCGAGACGCACCTGAGCTTTGGTGAGCGCGAATTTTCGTCCGCCCTTGCGACCGCGCGCTCTCGCGGAGGCGAGACCCGCCATGGTGCGCTCTCGGATCAGATCCCGCTCGAACTCGGCCAAGGTGGCGAAGATTCCGAACACCATGCGACCGGACGCAGTCGTGGTGTCGATCTGAGCGCCCTTTCCAGTCAGAACCCGCAGGCCGATCTTGCGGTCTGACAGCTCCTTCACCGTGTTGACCAGATGGGCAAGCGATCGTCCGAGGCGATCGAGCTTCCAGACCACCAGCACATCGCCGTCACGCAATGACTTGAGGCAGGCAGTCAAGCCAGGGCGATCATCACGACCGCCGGAAGCAAGATCATCATAGATATTGTCCCGTTCGACACCTGCGGCGCGCAAGGCGTCGTGCTGCAGGTCGAGAGACTGCGAGCCATCGGCTTTGGAGACGCGGGCATATCCGATCAGCATGTATCACAAACGTTGGTTTGAGGCGGCGCTTCGGCCACGATTGCATTGACCTCTGGAAATGTATCTCAACCAGCTTCATAAACAAAGCGTCTTGAACGCTATCAGATTTTGAAAAAGGAACATGTATGCCGCGTCGCGTCACTCTAACCGATCGGCAGAAAGACGCGCTGTTGCGCTTGCCGACTTCACAGACGGATTTGCTCAAGCACTATACGCTGAGTGATGAAGACCTTGGGCATATCAGGCTGCGTCGGCGCGCTCACAACAGGTTCGGCTTCGCCCTGCAATTGTGTGTCCTGCGCTATCCCGGCCGGGTGCTGGCTCCAGGCGAACTGATCCCTGCAGAGGTCATCGAATTTATCGGAGCGCAGCTTGGCCTGGGTGCCGACGATCTCGTAGACTATGCTGCCCGCGAGGAAACACGGCACGAGCATCTTGCCGAGTTACGGGGGCTCTACGGCTTCCGCACCTTCTCCGGACGTGGTGCGAGCGAGCTGAAGGAATGGTTGTTCCGAGAAGCCGAGATGGCGGTGTCGAACGAGGATATCGCCCGTCGCTTCGTAGCCGAGTGCCGACGCACCCGCACT
Organism: Pseudomonas sp. FG98; assembly: GCF_057808595.1. Classification (NCBI taxonomy): domain Bacteria; kingdom Pseudomonadati; phylum Pseudomonadota; class Gammaproteobacteria; order Pseudomonadales; family Pseudomonadaceae; genus Pseudomonas; species Pseudomonas sp. FG98. The sequence goes on from NZ_JBMDIJ010000029.1 coordinate 42,523, forward strand.
GTCCTTCCCGCGACATCCACGATCGAGCGGCTTTGTGCCGCGGCTCTCGTCGATGCCGAGCGACGCATCGAGACGAGGATCGCCAGTCGGCTGCCTATGTCGATCCGAGAACAGTTGCTGGCATTGCTCGAGGAGACGGCTGATGATCGGGTGACCCGTTTTGTGTGGCTGCGCCAGTTCGAGCCTGGCTCGAACTCTTCGTCGGCCAACCGGCTGCTCGACCGGCTCGAATATCTGCAACGCATCGATCTCCCCGAGGATCTGCTTGCCGGCGTTCCTGCCCATCGGGTGACTCGTCTGCGCAGGCAGGGTGAACGGTATTATGCCGACGGCATGCGCGATCTCCCGGAGGACAGGCGGCTTGCGATCTTGGCTGTTTGCGTCTCGGAATGGCAGGCGATGTTGGCCGACGCAGTGGTCGAAACCCACGACCGGATCGTCGGCCGTCTCTACCGTGCTTCGGAGCGTATTTGCCATGCAAAGGTCGCAGACGAAGCGGGGGTGGTGCGTGACACCCTGAAATCCTTCGCCGAGATCGGGGGCGCCCTGGTCGATGCACAGGATGATGGCCAGCCGCTGGGCGATGTCATCGCGAGTGGGTCAGGGTGGGACGGCTTAAAAACCCTTGTTGCAATGGCAACCAGGCTGACCGCCACCATGGCCGACGATCCGCTCAATCATGTGCTCGACGGTTATCACCGCTTCCGCCGATACGCTCCACGCATGTTGCGCCTGCTCGATCTGCGAGCTGCGCCCGTTGCACTGCCGCTTCTGGAAGCGGTGACGGCCCTTCGTACCGGTTTGAACGATGCCGCGATGACCAGCTTCTTGCGGCCCAGCTCGAAATGGCATCGCCACCTTCGGGCCCAGAGGGCTGGCGACGCTCGCCTATGGGAGATCGCGGTGCTGTTCCATCTGCGCGATGCGTTCCGCTCCGGAGATGTCTGGCTTACTAGGTCCCGGCGCTATGGCGATCTGAAACACGCACTCGTTCCGGCACAATCCATCGCGGAAGGCGGTCGTCTCGCTGTGCCATTGCGGCCGGAGGAATGGCTGGCAGACCGGCAAGCTCGCCTCGACATGCGGTTGCGCGAGCTTGGCCGTGCCGCTCGCGCAGGCACGATCCCGGGCGGGTCGATTGAAAACGGCGTTCTGCATATCGAGAAACTCGAAGCCGCCGCGCCGACAGGCGCCGAAGATCTGGTGCTCGATCTCTACAAGCAGATCCCGCCCACGCGCATCACCGATCTCCTGCTGGAGGTGGATGCGGCGACCGGCTTCACCGAAGCGTTCACCCATCTGCGCACAGGAGCACCCTGCGCTGACCGGATCGGGCTAATGAACGTTATCTTGGCGGAAGGGATCAACCTCGGCTTGCGCAAAATGGCGGATGCGACAAACACCCACACCTTCTGGGAATTGATCCGCATTGGACGGTGGCATGTCGAGGGCGAAGCCTATGACCGGGCGCTGGCCATGGTGGTCGAGGCACAGGCAGCGTTACCCATGGCCCGGTTCTGGGGCATGGGCACGTCGGCTTCGAGCGACGGACAGTTCTTCGTCGCTACAGAGCAAGGTGAGGCCATGAACCTGGTCAACGCGAAATATGGCAATACCCCGGGCCTGAAAGCCTATAGCCACGTCTCCGACCAATATGCGCCGTTCGCAACCCAGGTGATTCCTGCAACGGCAAGCGAAGCGCCTTACATCCTCGATGGCCTGCTGATGAACGATGCTGGACGCCATATCCGCGAGCAGTTCACCGACACGGGCGGCTTCACCGATCACGTCTTTGCCGCATGTGCCATTCTCGGCTACCGGTTCGCTCCGCGCATCCGCGACCTGCCATCCAAACGGCTCTACGCGTTCAATCCGTCGGCCGCCCCGGCGCACCTGCGAGCGTTGATCGGCGGAAAGGTCAACCAAGCCATGATCGAGCGCAATTGGCCCGACATCCTGCGCATCGCCGCCACCATTGCTGCCGGGACCGTCGCGCCAAGCCAGATTCTGCGGAAACTCGCCTCCTATCCGCGGCAGAACGAGCTCGCGACAGCCCTGCGGGAAGTCGGTCGCGTCGAGCGCACCCTGTTCATGATCGACTGGATTCTGGATGCCGAACTCCAACGGCGTGCCCAGATCGGGCTCAACAAAGGCGAAGCTCATCATGCGCTGAAGCGGGCAATCAGCTTCCACCGCCGCGGTGAAATCCGCGACCGTTCCGCCGAAGGCCAGCATTACCGCATCGCCGGCATGAATCTGCTCGCCGCCATCATCATCTTCTGGAACACCATGAAGCTCGGCGAGGTCGTTGCAAACCAGAAACGCGATGGAAAGCTGCTATCGCCCGATCTCTTGGCCCATGTTTCGCCGCTCGGATGGGAACACATCAATCTCACCGGAGAATATCGCTGGCCAAAGCCTTAGCGTAGGATTCCGCCCCCTCCCGCAAACGACCCCTGATCGTCCGACAGATTCCAACGGGAATCTGGTGGATGCGCATCTTCATCCTCGGCGCACTTAATATTTCGCTATTCTGGAGCTTGTTGTTTATTTCGGTCTACCGCCTGCCGGGCGGGGTCGCGGCGACGGTAGGCGCTGTGCAGCCGCTGATGGTCGTGTTCATCTCTGCCGCTCTGCTAGGTAGCCCGATACGATTGATGGCGGTCCTGGGGGCTATTTGCGGAACTGCGGGCGTGGCGCTGTTGGTGTTGACACCAAACGCAGCGCTAGATCCTGTCGGCGTCGCAGCGGGCCTGGCGGGGGCGGTTTCCATGGCGTTCGGAACCGTGCTGACCCGCAAGTGGCAACCTCCCGTGCCTCTGCTCACCTTTACCGCCTGGCAACTGGCGGCCGGAGGACTTCTGCTCGTTCCAGTAGCTTTAGTGTTTGATCCGCCAATCCCGATGCCTACAGGAACCAATGTTCTCGGCCTGGCGTGGCTCGGCCTGATCGGAGCGGGTTTAACCTACTTCCTTTGGTTCCGGGGGATCTCGCGACTCGAACCTACAGTTGTTTCCTTACTGGGCTTTCTCAGCCCGGGGACCGCCGTGTTGCTAGGATGGTTGTTCTTGGATCAGACGCTGAGTGCGCTTCAAATCATCGGCGTCCTGCTCGTGATCGGGAGTATCTGGCTGGGCCAACGTTCCAACCGCACTCCTAGGGCGCGTATAGCTTGCCGGAAGTCGCCTTGACCCGCATGGCATAGGCCTATCGTTTCCACGATCAGCGATCGGCTCGTTGCCCTGCGCCGCTCCAAAGCCCGCGACGCAGCGCCGGCAGGCAGAGCAAGTAGAGGGCAGCGCCTGCAATCCATGCCCACCCGTTCCACGTTGTTATAGAAGCCGCATAGATCGCCGTGAAGAGGAGGGGTCCGACGATCGAGGTCAGGCTGGTGAGCGCCGCCAGTGAGCCTTGCAGCTGCCCCTGACGTTCCTCATCCACCTGCCTGGACAACATTGCTTGCAGCGCCGGCATTCCGATGCCACCCGAAGCAAGCAGGACCATGATCGGGAACGCCATCCATCCCCGTGTCGCGAAGGCAAGCAGGATGTAGCCTGTGCCGTCGGCAATCATTCCGAGCATGAGTGCCCGCCTTTCGCCGAGCCGGGCGGCTACAGGGCCGGTGATCATTGCCTGGGCGAGTGAATGCAGAATGCCAAATGCGGCAAGCGAAATGCCGATCGTGGTCGCGTCCCAGTGAAAGCGATCCTCGCCGAAAATGACCCAAAGCGCGGCCGGCACCTGTCCGACAAGTTGCATGATGAAGAAGACCGCCATCAGGGCGGCGACGACGGTCATGCCCCGGGCCCACCGGAACGAAGCGAGCGGGTTGAGAGCCTCCCGGCGTAACGGCCGGCGTTCGCCTTTGTGCGACTCCGGCAAAAGGAAACAGCCCGTCAGGAAATTGAGGCCGTTCAAGGCTGCCGCGGCGAAGAACGGAGCGTGGGGGGAGAAACCGCCCATCAGCCCACCGAGCACAGGTCCCGCGACCATCCCGAACCCGAAACAGGCGCTCATGAAGCCGAAGTGCCGCGCGCGCTCATCGCCATCAGTGATATCGGCAATATAAGCGCCGGCTACCGCCCCAGTCGCCCCGGTGATGCCGGCCACGATCCGCCCGATATAGAGAACCCAAAGGAAAGGCGCCGTCGCCATGATGGCGTAGTCGACAGCAGCGCCGGCCAGCGAGACGAGCAAGACCGGCCGCCGCCCGAAACGATCCGACAGCGCGCCCAGCACAGGTGCGCAGGCAAATTGCATCAACGCATACAGCGCCAGCAGAATGCCATAGTGGGCGGTGACGTCGTTCGAGTGAACCAGATCGCGCAGGAGGCCCGGCAGCACCGGCATAATCAGGCCGATGCCGACAGCGTCGAGCGCGACAGTGCTCAGAATTACGATCAGGGGTCTGTTGGGTTTCACGTCTGGCCTCCGGACCAGCCTCCGCTGGTCCGATTGAACGCGCGGATTCTTTATCACTGATAAGTTGGTGGACATATTATGTTTATCAGTGATAAAGTGTCAAGCATGACAAAGTTGCAGCCGAATACAGTGATCCGTGCCGCCCTGGACCTGTTGAACGAGGTCGGCGTAGACGGTCTGACGACACGCAAACTGGCGGAACGGTTGGGGGTTCAGCAGCCGGCGCTTTACTGGCACTTCAGGAACAAGCGGGCGCTGCTCGACGCACTGGCCGAAGCCATGCTGGCGGAGAATCATACGCATTCGGTGCCGAGAGCCGACGACGACTGGCGCTCATTTCTGATCGGGAATGCCCGCAGCTTCAGGCAGGCGCTGCTCGCCTACCGCGATGGCGCGCGCATCCATGCCGGCACGCGACCGGGCGCACCGCAGATGGAAACGGCCGACGCGCAGCTTCGCTTCCTCTGCGAGGCGGGTTTTTCGGCCGGGGACGCCGTCAATGCGCTGATGACAATCAGCTACTTCACTGTTGGGGCCGTGCTTGAGGAGCAGGCCGGCGACAGCGATGCCGGCGAGCGCGGCGGCACCGTTGAACAGGCTCCGCTCTCGCCGCTGTTGCGGGCCGCGATAGACGCCTTCGACGAAGCCGGTCCGGACGCAGCGTTCGAGCAGGGACTCGCGGTGATTGTCGATGGATTGGCGAAAAGGAGGCTCGTTGTCAGGAACGTTGAAGGACCGAGAAAGGGTGACGATTGATCAGGACCGCTGCCGGAGCGCAACCCACTCACTACAGCAGAGCCATGTAGACAACATCCCCTCCCCCTTTCCACCGCGTCAGACGCCCGTAGCAGCCCGCTACGGGCTTTTTCATGCCCTGCCCTAGCGTCCAAGCCTCACGGCCGCGCTCGGCCTCTCTGGCGGCCTTCTGGCGCTCCTGCTGCGGCGTCCGCTCGTGGGCCGTGGCGCGGGTCCGCGCGCCGGCCTCGTGCGCCTGGCGCTCGCGGGCGAGGTCCAGGGCGGCCGTCTTCACGTTCTGCCTTGCGCAGATGAGATAGGGGAGCCCGCAGAATTCGGAAAAAATCGTACGCTAAGGTTTTCCGGGCATCCGTAAGGGCCGAAACTTCCCGTCTTCCAGTCTGCGGCTCTGCCGCCAGACGTAATCGCCGGTTAGGTTGATGTGCTCCCAGCCCAGCGGCGACAGGAATTGCAGCAGCTCGCCGTCCACCGGCTTGCCGGCCTCGACCAACCCCTGGGTGGCGCGTTCCAGGTACACCGTGTTCCACAGCACGATAGCCGCCGTCACCAGGTTGAGGCCGCTGGCCCGGTAGCGCTGCTGCTCGAAGCTCCGATCCCTGATTTCCCCAAGGCGGTTGAAGAACACCGCCCTGGCCAGCGAGTTGCGCGCCTCACCTTTGTTCAGGCCGGCATGCACGCGGCGGCGCAGTTCAACACTTTGCAGCCAGTCCAGGATGAACAGCGTGCGCTCGATCCGGCCCAGCTCGCGCAGGGCCACGGCCAGTCCGTTCTGGCGCGGGTAGCTGCCGAGCTTGCGCAGCATCAGCGAGGCGGTGACGGTGCCCTGCTTGATCGAGCTGGCCAGGCGCAGGATGTCGTCCCAGTGGGCACGCACGTGCTTGATGTTCAGGGTGCCGCCGATCAGCGGGCGCAACGTCGGGTAGGCTTGCACGCCCTGCGGCACGTACAGCTTGGTTTCGCCGAGGTCGCGGATGCGCGGCGCGAAGCGGAAGCCTAGCAGGTGCATCAGGGCAAAGACGTGATCGGTGAAGCCGGCCGTGTCGGTGTAGTGCTCCTCGATCCGCAGGTCGGACTCGTGGTACAGCAGGCCGTCGAGCACATAGGTGGAATCGCGGACGCCGACATTCACCACGCGGGTGCTGAACGGCGCGTACTGGTCGGAGATATGGGTATAGAACAGCCGTCCCGGCTCGCTACCGTACTTCGGGTTGACGTGCCCGGTGCTCTCGCCCCGGCCACCCGCGCGGAAGCGCTGGCCATCGGAGGATGAGGTCGTGCCGTCGCCCCAGTGGGCGGCAAAGGCGTGGCGATACTGGTGGTTGACCAGCTCGGCCAAGGCCGCCGAATAGGTTTCGTCGCGGATGTGCCAGGCTTGCAGCCAGGACAGCTTGGCGTAGGTCAGGCCGGGGCTCGACTCGGCCATCTTGGTCAGCCCGAGGTTGATCGCATCACCGAGGATTGCGGACAGCAGCAACGTCCTGTCTTTGGCCTCGGCCCCGTCCTTCAAGTGGGTGAAGTGGCGGCTGAAGCCCGTCCAGTCGTCCACGTCCATCAGCAGTTCGGTGATCTTGATGCGCGGCAGTAACTGGCTGGTTTGGTCGATCAGCGCCTGCGCCCGATCCGGCACCGCCGCATCCAGCGGGGTGATTTTCAGCCCTGACTCGGTGAGGATGGCATCGGGCAGCTCGTTGTCCTTGGCCAGGCGGGTGACGGTGGCCAACTGCTCGTCCAGCAGCTGCAAACGCTCTTCCAGGTACTGGTCGCTGTTCGGGTTGATCGCCAGGGGCAGGGCCTGCTCGCGCTTGAGTGCGGCGAACTTCTCGGCCGGCAGCAGGTAGTCGTCGAAGTCGCGGAACTGCCGCGAGCCCTTGACCCAGATGTCGCCGGAGCGCAGGGCGTTCTTCAGCTCGGACAGGGCGCAGATTTCGTAGAATTTCCGGTCGAGGCCTTCCGGGGTGATCACCAGCGGCTTCCAGCGCGGCTTGATGAAGGCCGTGGGTGCATCGGCCGGCACCTTGCGCAGGTTGTCGGCGTTCATCTCACGCAGGGTCTGCACGGCTGCCAGCACGCCTTGCGCGGCCGGCGCGGCGCGCAGTTCCAGCACCTCCAGCAAGGCCGGCGTGTAACGGCGCAGGGTGGCGAAGTTCTCGCCGACCAGGTGCAGGTGGTCGAAGCCTTCCGGCCGGGCCAGCAGCTCGGCCTCGCTGACGCTCTCGGTGAACTCGTCCCAGGGAATCACCGCCTCGATGGCGGCATAGGGGTCGCTGCCGCTTTCCTTCGCTTCCAGCAGCGCCTGGCCGATCCTGGAGTACAGGCGCACCTTGTCGTTGATCGCCTTGCCCTGCTTCTGGAACTGCTGCTGATGCTTGTGCTTCGCGCCGCTGAACAGCTTGACCAGGATGCGGTCATGCAGATCGACCAGCTCATCGATCACGGTCGCGGTGCTCTCCAGCACCACGGCGGCCAGGGTCGCGTAGCGGCGCTGCGGCTCGAACTTACCGAGGTCTTTGGGCGTCATCTGCCCACCCTCGCGGGCCAGCTTGAGCAGGCGGTTCTGGTGGATGTGCCGGCCCAGGCCTTCGGGCAAGTCCACCAACTGAAATGTCTTCAGCCGCTCGATGTGTTCCAGCATGTGCCGAGAGTTGGGTTTCAGCGGTGCCTGGCGCAGCCAGGTCAACCAGGTGATGCTGCTGCCGGCCTTGAGCTTCAACAGCTCGTCCAGCTTGGCCCGATGCGAGTCCGTGAGTGGTTCGACCAGGGCGCGGTAGACCCGCCGATTGGCTCGCGCAATGGCTTCCGAGCAGGCCCGGTCAATCACGCTCAGCGCCGGCAGGATGCGTCGTTTCTGCCGTAGGCTCTCCAGGGCCTGACCGGCCAGCAGCAAGCCTTTGTCGGTCTGCTGGGCCAGCTCGGTTAGCTCGCGCACCAGGGCGCGGAAGTCGGACAGGCCGAACGGGGCCAGTTGCAGGTAGGTGCGCAGTTCCTGGGCATGCTCGCGACGGGTCACGTCGCGCTCGCCGTACTTTGCCCAGCTCGCCGGCTCGGCCTGGACTTGCTTCGCCACCCACAGGATGACCGGCTCGGGCAGCTCGCTGTCGGTTCCCAGCGCGTAACCGGGGTAGCGCAGCAGGCAGAGCTGCACGGCGAAGCCGAGGCGGTTGGCGTCGCCGCGTCGCTGGCGGATCAGCGACAGGTCGGAGTCGTTGAAGGTGTAGTAGCGGATCAGGTCATCCTGGCTTTCCGGCAGCGCAAGCAGGGTGTCCCGCTCCGTGGCCGAGAGGATCAAGCGACGCGGCATGTGTCAGTCGTCCGTGCGGAGGTACTGGTAGAGGGTTTCCCGGCTGATGTTGAACTCGCGGGCAAGCTGCGCCTTGGGCTCGCCGGCCGTCGCTCGCTGCCGCAGGGTAGCAGCCTGCTCATCGGACAGGGCTTTCTTGCGGCCCCGGTACGCGCCACGCTGCTTGGCCAAGGCGATGCCCTCACGCTGCCGCTCGCGGATCAGGGCGCGCTCGAACTCAGCGAAGGCCCCCATCACCGACAGCATCAGGTTGGCCATCGGCGAGTCCTCGCCAGTGAACACCAGGCCCTCCTTCAGGAACTCGATGCGCACGCCGCGCTGAGTCAGCTTCTGTACCAAGCGACGCAGGTCATCGAGGTTGCGGGCCAGCCGATCCATGCTGTGCACCACCACTGTATCGCCTTCGCGGACGAAGCTCAGCAGCGCTTCGAGCTGGGGGCGCTGGGTGTCCTTGCCCGATGCCTTGTCGGTGAACACCTTGCTCACCTGGGTTTGTTCCAGCTGGCGTTCCGGGTTCTGGTCAAAGCTGCTGACCCGGACGTAGCCGATGCGGTGCCCCTGCACGATGTCTCCTTGGTTGAAGGCGGCTTAAGTGCACTTTCTGTTCCGTTGTGCCTCAAAGCCCATTTCTGTCAGGCTGAAATCTATAACCTTCGCGGGCATGTGTCAAAAAATGGGAAAGCAGACTCTATTCTGACGAAGCGGCGCGGCCCTGCCTGACATCAAGTTAGGGTATACCCCATTCGGACACCGACTACACAACCTAAGGGCTTGCAGGCTGTCAGCAGGGCTTATCGTACGATTTTTTCCGTTTTCTCTATGCCCCCCAAATCGGCGTACGCCGACCGGCTCGATGGTTACCGCCGATACCTGGAAAATCGGGAAGGCAGCTTGCGCCAGATGGCCAGCCACTGCGGCGCGGAACTCGGTGCAGCGCACAAGCGCTGCAAGCGCGACCTGGTGTTTTCATTCCTGCAGGTGGAACGGCTGAACGGGCTGGACATAACTCCGACCCTGGCAGAAAACCTCTGCACCAAGCTGCTCGGGAGAGGGGTGGACGTACGGATTGCGCTGGAGAAATTCGCAACGGAAGGGCGCACAGCCGCCAACAAATCAAAGGTCGGTCCTGAGATCCTGGATCAGCTGGAGGCGACTCTGGAGCCGATGGTGCAAGCCCTGGTCATGGCCATGACAGAGATCCGGGTCCGCTACCGGGATGACTTCGATGACTGCGTAGCACATCGCCGGTTCAAGCCCTAACGCATATATGCGTTAGGGCATCCATTCGGAGGCCGGCGCGTTGGGCTTGCGGATCCAAGGGCGCAGCCCTTGGTCGCCGAAGGCCGCTCTTGCGCAGTCGCCCAGCCCACACACAAAAATCGTCCAGTGAGCGGGGCCCCAACAAGGGCCAGAGCGAACGGTGCAGTTGTCCACGGACCAGGTGCGCATCATCGCCTGGGCGGTGGGCAACTGCAGGGCGATTTCCCGAGCCATGCACTTGCTCCCCACGCGAGCTGCTGCAGCGCCCGGCCTGCTGGCCGGCTCGCCCTCGATCTTGATTACCAGGTGGGATGGGCCATCCCGGCCGTGAGGCCGGGTAAGGAGTTGCCCCCTCGGCCGTACGATACAAACGGCAAGCGGAGCGCGCAGGCCGAAGGCCGGAGGCGTGAGGATGGAAGCCCGAAGGGCCAAGACCCGGCGTGCTTTTGGCCGGGGCTTGGTTCACGACAGCCGCCCCCCGAAGGGGGCACGCACAAGAGGGAGAATCAAACGTCTTTCGGAGCCTGGCCAACTCGGGCGTCATGCCAACCTGGCCACTTTAGGAGGTTGTTCGGGCCGTTGCTGGCCAGCCATTTCTCAAGGTACGCCAGCTGCGAGGGATTCAACTCGGTGAGTTTGGGCAGGGTTTGAGTCGCTTCAACCTCGGCCTGCAGATCCAGCACAAAATCAGGCCCCAACTCGTCCAGCTTGGTCAGCACACCGTCAACGGCTTCCAGCAACTGGCGAGGATCACCGCCTCGATCAGCGTATTCGCCCAGCAGCTCCGACCATTCGTCCTGCTGTGCATCCCATTCCTCTGCTTCCTCGGCCTGCTGATTCATCTGGTCCGGGTCTATAGCTTTCATACCATGCGCCCGCTCCAGCCAGTGATCAGCCAGCATGCGTTCGTCGCTGCCGTTGCTGCCGAAGCGGTCAGCCCGGGGCCTGTTGCCAAAGTTCTGGATGCCGGCCAGGTCGCCAATAAAGCTTTCGAGCAGTTCCGCAGGTTTCATCTGATGCCGGCGTGCTTCCCATTCGAATTCAGGCGGAATGCGTACGGAAACAACTTCTGTTTCATCCGGCACGAACTCGCCTTTGGCACCAGGCACAAGCCCTGCCGGTGCGAGAAAGCCGGTAGGTCGACTGTCGCACCGCCAACCGCATGTCAAATGAGCGCGGTGGTGCGGCCACTTCCCATGGTTAAGCGGCACCATCTGAAATTCATCGTTCGTGGTGTCCAGCTCGTACACGCGGCGCAGGCTTTGATCCTGGTAGGCCCGGAAAATCATGGTGCCATTCCCTGCTGCCGACGACGCAAAATGCGCTGGCAGTACATAGCCCACTTTGCCTACGTCACTCTCATTCACGTAATGAGCGGCGCGCAACGTGTGCTGCTTTCCCTGGTACTCGATAACCAGGTCAGCCGTTTTCCCGTCCTCATTGATCTGGTTAGCAACCAGGGTGACGTTATGAATGGAAACTGAGTGAATCCGGTCAGCCTGGAAAATGAGTTCATCAGACGACATTTCGTCTCTCCTTGTGATTCTTCACTTCGATTTTTGGGCGGCAGGCTGGGGGAATGGCTTGGCCATTTCCCGCACCTGTTCGGCCAACTCGGGGGGCAGCCACACCAGGACGGGGACCAGCTCGCCGGCGCCCTGCTCTTCCAGGATTTTCCGCACACGCTTTACCGCTGCGTGCGCGGTCTGCTTGGTCATCCCCCTGGCCTCGGCTACGTCGGTGATGCGCTGGCCATCGACCAGAACGGCCTTGGCCACCTCGACGGTCGAGATGGCCAGGCGCTTGGAAGCAAACAGGGGCGCAACCTTCTTCCATTCTTCTTTGGTGTACATCGGCTGCATTCATCAGCTCCTAGTGTCGGTAGTCAATCAGCCGCGGCCCCCTGCTGGTGAATCCGCTGCCAGATCTCGCAATGCGTGATGGTCGGCAGCGCTAGGAACGTCCAGTAACGACCGCTTGAACGGGCGTACACGCGCACCAGGTCGCCAACCTCGGGGGCTTGCAGTATGAACGAATCGCCGGCCTCGCCGGCGTTGTAGTCGAGCACCTGAGCGCGGCTAAGCGCGAAGTCATACCGGGTTTCGGTGATGCGCGCCGGCTGGGTGCCGTGGGCGGCTTCCTGCGCTTGCAGAAAGCCTACTTCATCGCCCAGCACAGCGCCGGGGTGCCTTACCTGGATCTCTGGCAGCATCAGCCAGGTTGCGCGAGCGGCCCAAGCATTGGGGCCGATCTGGCGGGCATAGTCGATGATTGCGGTTTGGCCGGGTACATAGAAAACTTTTTGCATGGCTGCGATCTCCCTGCATGGTGCAGACCGGGCGCGCTGGGCGCCCGGCCTGGGGCTGTTAGGCGGCTTGGCGCAGGTGCTGGGCCAGTACCCACAGGGCGCGATTCAATTTCACGTCCTGGTCAATGCCGGAAACGGCACGGGTGCTGGTGCGGCGCCCTTGTTTGTTGCGGCCTCGCAGCCCTCCCTTGATGGTGTTTTCCTGTACGCGGTTGAAGGTCGACCAGAGGTCATTGGTGGCGTCTTCGCGGCGGCGTGGTGCCAGAAGCTGGCTAGCGGTCACCGGAGCCGGGCCGTCTGCCGGGTCGTAACGGTAGGCAAGTGCAGCCTCGGCAAAGGCGTGCTGCAGGTCGCCGCCCACTTGGATGCTTTTCATGGTTTCGCGCTGTTCTTCGATCAGCTGGAAGTGATTCAGGACTTCATAGGCGCCCTCGATCACCTCCCCGATGACATCCTGACGCCCACTGTGACGCACTTTTTGATCAAGCGCGGCATCGCCCAGCACCAGGCCATTGGCGCACACGAAACGGAAGCAACCGCCCATCATCTGGTAGCTGCTGGTGCCGTCGTGGCTGTTCAGCAGGATGATTTCGTTGGCTTCCTTGGCCACGATGGTATCGGCGTGGCGCAGGCGGATCATGTGCTTGGTGTGGTCGCGTTTGTCGGTGTTGCGCACGCGGGTTTGGCAGGCCATGAACGGCATGAACCCTTCGCTGCGCAGTGCTTCCAGTACGTCGACGGTGGGAATGTAGCGGTAACGATCGGAGCGGCTTTCGTGAGCTTCCTCGGCAAAGATCGAGGGCGCTACGCGGGCGATATCGTCATTGGTCAGTGGGCTGTCGCTGCGGACCATGCAAGGGTTACGGAAATTGCTGGATAGACGCATTTTTGAATCTCCTTCGCGATTTGCCTGGAGCGGTTGCCGCCGCTGGTTCCAGGCTGTCGAGGCGGAATTGCTTCGACAGGGTTAGTATCGCAAAGGCTCGAACCTAAGTCAACTATTGGTCAAATCTAATTTGACCGTTTGTCGCGCAGAAAAAAGCCCGACATTGCGCCGGGCCTGGTCTTGCGGGTGTTTACTGAAGCTGCCAGCTGAAACGGTACGGGTCCATGAACGGAATGTCGTCGTCAAAGCTGTCAAAGTCGGCTGCTGGCTGTGGTGCAGGTTGCGGCGCTTGCTGCTGAGCTGGCGGGCGCTGCTGTGGGCGCTGCTGCCGTGGCGCCTGCTGGCGGGGTGCTTGGTCGCCGCCGCCCTGGTTGTACGGATCGCCGCCCTGCTGCTGGTTCTGCGGGCGACCGCCTAGTAACTGCATGGTGCCGTTAATGTCGACAATGATTTCGGTGGTGTAACGCTTGATGCCGTCCTTCTCCCACTCGCGGGTTTGCAACTTGCCTTCGATGTAGCATTGGGAACCTTTGCGCAGGTACTCGCCGGCGATCTCGGCCACCTTGCCGAACAGCGAGACGCGGTGCCACTCGGTACGCTCGACCTTCTGCCCGGTTTGCTTGTCGGTCCACTGCTCGCTGGTGGCCAAGCTGAGGTTAGTTACCGCGTTGCCGTTTGGCAGGTAACGGACTTCGGGGTCCTGTCCGCAAGTCCCAACCAGGATCACTTTATTTACGCCACGGGCCATGATGAATCTCCTTTTCCGTCTGGATTAGTCGTTTTCGAAGCAACCGCAAGGGCAGGTCATGCTGTCCAGGCCGTGCCAGCAAAGGCCGTTGTCGGCGTCTTCCTGGCGTTGTGCTTCGTTTTCACTGGCAGACATATAGCCGTAAGCCTCGCGGGCATACGCAAAGATTTCTGCCACTCCCTCGGCCTGGTCATCGGCGCCGAACTCTGCGTCCATGCTCGCACAGAAGGCGTTATGCACCATCGTGTCATAGGTAGGGAAGCGTTCGCATGCTGCGCCGTACAGGTCATCAACCTTGCGCTCCATCGCCTCGCTATTCGACGCGACCGGCGCCCAAATCTTTTTGGCGAAGTTCAGAAAGTCGCCGGTAGTGAGCCAATTGTGGGCGCTGACTGCGGGGGCCTGAGCGGTGATATTCATGTGTGAAACTCCTTCGCGACTACCCTGGAGCGGTTGCCGCCGCTGGATTCCAGGCTATCGAAGCGGGATTGCTTCGACAGGTTTAGTATCGCAAAGGGCCTAACCAAAGTCAACTATTGGTCAAATCTAAATTGACCGCTTGTCGCACATTCTCGCGTGCGAGAAATCATGCTTTTTTCTGCGCCGTACGCTTGACGGCTCTACCGAGCTGCTTTAATGCCGAGCGTTTGGGCGCGGGAAACAAACGCTTTTCAAAGCAGCAGCCGCGAAGCGGATGCCGCCCTGCTCTTTGGGAATGGAAGCGCGCCACCGCTGGGTGGATCTGCTCGGCAGCCTTCGGTAGGACGCGGTAAGCCAGGACTATCCAGAGCCAGGCCGCGTGCAAGGGGACCGTGGAATACCGCAGGGAGCGCAGCGAGTGAGGATATGCCGCGAAAGCCCCTTGCAGGCAAGGCCTGGTGGCGGATAGGCCATTGGGGCGTCCGCTTCCTACCGATGGTTGCTGAGCTAGCCGCAGTGGTTGCCATGGAACGACCGGCAAGCGGAGCGCGCAGGCCGAAGGCCGGAGGCGTGAGGATGGAAGCCCGAAGGGCCAAGACCCGGCGTGCTTCTGGCCGGGGCTTGGTTCACGACAGCCGCCCCCCGGAGGGGGCACGCACAGGACTGCACCTTACTGGGTCCGTCCAGCCGGATGCAGCGCTTCATCAATGCGTTTCGGCGTCATGGAGGATGCAGCATCCGGCACCAATATTTCGATGCGAGTGGTGGTCGGTGGATGCTCCTGCAGATAACGCACTTTTTCCTGGTACTTCTGATCAAGCCGGCGTTGAAGCATATGCCGCGAAGCGAGCATTTCAACCGTCAAAAGACCTACACCGGCAATCGCACAGAGAACCACGGGTAGCCAGTTGCGCCGTTTGGTCTTGCGTTTCATGGCGAGCCTCGTCAGTTGTCCAGGCGCAGCCCGCCGCCTTTGAGGCTGGCCAGCTCGCTGAGCAGCAGCTCGCGCTGCGACGGTGTGATTTTGTTGAGGTACTGCAGCTTGGCCAATGTACCGAGTACAGCGCCGTAACCCATGAGGGGATAGGTCGGATCGGTTCGCCGCCGACGCAACGAATCCTCCAACTGATCCATGGACTGGGCCATCGCTGAGAACTTTTGGCGGATCTCATTGAGGGAGGTGGGCCGGTTTACCAGGTTCGGGAAGTAGTTGGCCAGGCCGGGCCGATCCGAGTCCATCAGGCACTGAATACCCAGCTCCAGATCCTCGCGGGCGGGAGCGGTGGCCACCGACAAAGCCCCCTCGATCTCGGCAACCGAAGCCGTCTCCAGCCACAGCAGCACATCGAGGTACGCGGTCAATTCCTGTTCCGTTCGTTCGTCCATGGCTCAATCCTCAAAATCCATTTCATCGCTGGCATCGACAACCAGGGAGCGGCACTGTTCGGCACGACGCATCAAACTGATGCCCTTACCTGGCCAGAGTGACGCGGCGGCTTCGTACAGCTCGGCGGCTGAATACCACTTCTTCCGATGCTCTGCCAAGCGCGCAGCGGTATGCAGGGCCTGGCTGGAACGTTGGGCTTTGCTCATGGTGAGATCGCGGAACATGGTGTATCTCCTTCGCGTGGTTTCCCGGGGACGGTTGCCGCCGTCTTGACCGGGAAGGTGAGGCGCCCCGGGCGGGGCGCCAGTCGTTATGCTGCCTTGTCGAGGTTGCTGGCCAGCGATAGGCCGACCGCAACAGGTCGTACCCACACCGGCATGTGGCTGAGCAAGAAGGTTTCGCCCTGCTTTGCCAGCAGGAGGGTTTGGGCCATGACGCCTGCAATAGCCTCGGCGGCTTTTGGCGGCACGGCATTACCGATCCGCTCGCGCCACGCCTGATCGCTCAAGCCGTCCAGCTCAAGCATTTCCTCCGGGTCGACCAGGCTTTGCAGCGCGGCCATTTCCAGGGTGGTGAATGGCCGGTGCCAGGTTCCGTCGAGGCTCTGAATCACGCAGGTCAACCGATCATTCGCGGCTGGCATACGCGGATCTGCCACGCTCCACCGGCCATTGTCCAAGCGCGCACTGGCGGAAACAGCGCCGGCCAGGCCCTCCCACGGCACCACGCCATAATGCCCCCCGGTGAGGTAGGCATCGCCTTTCACTCGCCGTAATCCTGGGCGTGGGTCTTGTACTGCAAAGGCGCCCTGCCCTGTCGTGCTGCCTGCAATGACCGTACGTGCGGCACCATCCCAGCGGGTCACGTTGTATTTGCCATGGCCACCAGCTGCACCACGCGGATCTGCCACGCTAAACGTGCCCTGCCCTGGCGACTTGATGCCGATGATTGCGCCGCTCGGGTCCTCCCAGCGCCGTACGCCATATTGTTGGTACTGCGCGGCACTGGCTGGGCTGCGCGGATCTGCGACGGAAAATGCGCCATTGGTGGGGCCAGTTTGACCGGCGACCGTGCCCACTGAATCACCCCAGCCGCGCACGCCGAGATAACCGGAGAATGCTTCCGGCACAATCACAAAGTCGCGCAGGTAGCCATCTTCGATGGCCAACTGATCGAGGCTGCGCCAGTCCTTACCGGCCTCGACCAGGGCAAGGCGTACCCACGTTTTCCATTGCAGTGCAGGAACGCGGTGCATCGGGCCGGCGCGCTCGATATCGCCCGGCAGCGGCATGCGGCCAAGAACAGCACCGACCGATTGCAGGGACTTTTTCTCCGGCTCATAGAGGAACGGCGGCACCTTCTCGACGTGCCGGGCCACCAACAGGAAGCGCTTGCGGCTTTGGGCCAACCCGCCCAGCTCCCCGCAGTCGTGGGTTGTCTCATTCACGGCATAGCCGAAGAAGTTCAGCACCTGGACGATCTGATCGAGCAGGTGGCGACCACGGGTGGCCAGGCGTGGCACATTCTCGAACACGATCAGGCTCACCGGGTTGTGCTGCCAGGCTTCGCACATGAGCCACACGCAGCGCAACGTCAGTTCATTGAGGGCCTGATATTTGGGGGTGAGGCTCAAAGCCTCGGACAACAAGCCAGAAGCCCCCTTGCAGGGGCTGCTGATGAACACCACATCGGGATCCTGGAAGCCCGCAGCGCGGCGTATGTCTGCCGGCGTAGCCTCTCGCCATTCGGCGGGCGGCTCCTTGCCATGAAAGGCGGTGTACTGCTCGCGGGTGAACAGGTCCATTTGTGTACCTGGTACGCCGGCCAAGCGGTCGAAGTCGCGCAGCGCGCCGGCGTCCACATCGACGCCGCCAATGCAGCGCCATTCTGCCTGCAGGTGGCCAACTACCTCTTTGTTCTGGTTGAAACCCTTGGCGCCGCCGCCAAGCCCGCAGCAGAAATGAAAGTGCTTGAGCACATACCTTGTAAGCATGTTCGTCATCCGTCACGAATGCCCGGACACCAGGTCCGGGCGGGGCTGTGGTCAGAGGGCGCGGGCAGTTGCCTCGGCCATATCGCGGAAGATCTCGGCGTGCAGTTCCAGCGGGAACTCCGCGATGACTTCGCGCTGGCCGATGCCGGAACGCTGAGCGACGACGGTGTACATGGTGACGGTGGCGGGGTCTTGCCCTGGGCGGGCCTGGTGGGATGGCTCGACGGTGAAGCCGGCGAACTCGCGCAGCTGCGCGGCTGAGCTGAAATAGAACAGGTGGGTTTCGATAGCCATTGGTGAATCTCCTTCGCTGTGTGCCCGGAGCGGTTGCCGCCGCTGGTTCCAGGCTGTCGAAGCAGGATTGCTTCGACGTACCCAGTATCGCAAAAGCAAAACCTACTGTCAACTATTGGTCAAATCTAATGTGACCGTAAGTTGATTACTGCCATAGCTCCATCTGCTCGGCGGTGATGTCGACCACGGGTATTCCTGGTGTGCGTGAGTCCAAGGCGTTGTCAGGATCTCGCAGGGTGTCGGATAGCTTGGCGAACCGTGCTCGATCAGTAGCGGTGCGCTTGACGTTGAAACCCTCGTCCACAACGTCGTTGACCCGTGCCCACTGATTCCAGGCGAAGCTACGGCCCAGCCCTACCGTGGTCGTCGTGCTGGGGAATCCATCGGCATTGCGCACCAGGTCTTCCCATGAGGCACCGAACTGCACCGCGTCGAAACGACTGTGCTTGCCGGTGAGCGCGTTGCGTTCCAGCAACAGGGCACGCTCCAGCAGATCCGGGTGATTCGCGGCAAGCCAATACAGCTCCCAGTGCTTGGAAGCTGGGCAGAAAAAGCAGGCCGATTTGATCGGCACCAGGTCCGCACCGAGGGCCTGGGTGATCGACCGTACGCAATCGCGCCGGGTCCAGCGGACCAGTTGCAAGGGATAGACATAATCGAAGTCGGCGTCGGCTGGTTTGATCGCCTTAGACCGGCGCAGGTCGGCTTTGCCGCAGTCATACCCGATCAGCTTGACGATGCGCTGCCCGGTTGCCTGGGCATGCTTCCAAAGTGGGTGGGGGGACCTGGCGTTGGGGCCGGAGCGAGCGCCCTTGAGAAACTGATCCTGGGGCACCTGCTTCCACTTCACCGAACAGGACTTCATGCCAAAGGCCAGGCTAGGCAACGTTTCGTTGGCCATGCAGTTGCCGTACAGATCCTGGTATTCAGTGGTCGGCTTGGGCTTTTTCCGGCACACGCTGACAGTCGGCCAGCCCCACGCCCGCAGTACGGAATCCATCGCCTCGATGTGGGCCAGCGTCTCGGGCTTCTCTGCGCCAGTGTCGGCAAAGGTGATGATATCCGGGCGCAACCCTGCCGCGTGCAGAGCTACCAGCATGGCCGTGGAGTCCACGCCAGATCCGAAACAGACGGCCAGCAGCCGCCCTGCCAACGCAGTGCGCAGGGCCTCGACCTGGGCCAGGGATAAAATGGGCTGAGCGCTGTCCAGTGGACAGCCGCGGCTGATCGCGTTCATGCGTGCTCCTTCGCAAGTGCCCGGAGCGGTTGCCGCCGCTGGATCCGGGCACTGTGGGGGTGATTACTCGGTGTCGTCGCCTATCAGGTCGCACAAGCTGGGGGCCAGATCGACTATGGCCGCCCTGTTGTTCGGTCCTGTCACCTCAAACACGCAGGCGCTGTCGGGATCACCATCTGCAATACGCGATTGGAAGTAGTGGCGGGCACACGCCTGTGCTGCCGCCCGGTGGTCGCCTTCAACGTCAACATCAACAGTCCATACAACTCGATAGCTAGGCATTGGGGTTTCTCCTTCGCAGTGCCGGAGCGGTTGCCGCCGCGTGTACCGGCTAGGGTTACTTGCCTTCGAAATAGGTGGGTCGCTGGGCCAGCTCGCGGGCAATCAATTCATCCGCGAACAATGGCGCTTGTTTCTCTATCCGCCGCTCAAGGTTCTTGCGCCGTACCTTGCCCTTGGCCTCGTCGCTCCAGCGCCTCACCGCTTGCGAGGCTGGGAAGTCCAGGCAGACGCCATAGCCTGCTGGGCGGGCCTCCCACGCCTTGCGCATTTCCTCGGGGAGCTTCTGCCCTGCCGGCGCCTCGATCACCAGCAACTCAAAGGCGCCAGGGCAAGGCAGGTGAGGCATACACCAGCGTAGGGAGTAGCGCCACATGGGCGGCGCTACCTGCTGGGTGGCCATCACGCAAAGTCCCACTGTGCCTGATCCCAACCCGGCAGCTTGCGCTGGGCCGCTTGGCGGATGCTGTGCAGGGTGCGGAATGCCTCGGTCGCGTAGTAGTCGCGATTTTGGTTCGACTGGTACTCCAGGCATTGAATGAGCTTGAGGGCTTCAAGGGGGGTGGGTTTGCGCACGGTTTCATCCAGCCCGAACAGTTCGGCCCTGAAGGTTTCGCCCGGATAGCGCGCACGAACCGAGCGCAGGTTTTCGTCCAGCAGTTGCTGGCCCTGGTCGGCCAGGATTTGGTAGGTCGTCGCATCGGGCTTGCCGGTGCAGCCGAACATGAGGATGGCGGAAATATGGAAACGGTCGACGATATAGGCGCTCATGGAAATCTCCTTCGCAACGTGCCCGGAGCGGTTGCCGCCGCTGGTTCCGGGCTGTTGAAGCGGTATTGCTTCGACCTGGTTAGTATCGCAAAGGGGCTTGCATAAGTCAACTATCAGTCAAATCTAATTTGACTGATAGTATATTCCACTTGCTACGCAGCCCGAGCGTCTGGAAGGACGTTGCCGGCATAGTATTCAGCTATCTGCTCGTTCACCTTATCCAGCAGATCCAGGCGCAGGAACTCCAGATGGAGCGTGCCTTTCTTGAAGGCTTTAGCCCGGTAGATCTCGTTCTCGAACACTTCCCCAGCCTGAAAGGCAGCATCCATAGCTGAGGTCAATGCGTGAGGCTGGAAGGGCTTGCCATCGAGCGTTTGAAATACCCTATCAAGGTCATTCAGCTTGTCTTTTGCCCACGAACCGTACCGGATGCAAAGACCACTTGTGAACGAAGATTCGACCATGCCTTCCATGATGACTTTCGGGCCGATGCGGAACGGCTCTTTAGCGTTTGTGCGGTAGTCGTCAGATAGATACCGGAACACATTGAAAACCCCACGCTGGAACATCGATTCGGCGTTTATGCGCAGGTCAATGAACGTCGCGCTAATTGTCGATGCGGTGAATTCAGGCGGGGATGGGCAAAGGCTTTTCTCAAACTCCGCGACGGCCTCCGCGTCCATGAGCTGTTTAAAGCCGGTCATATCGAACGCCCGGCGCCATAGGGAGGTGTCCAGTTCGCGGCGCACCCTGTCCTGGTCTTCCCTGATTTTCCCGGCGTGAGGCATCAGATAGCGACCATGAGGCGCTAGGACTTCCTCGGCCATCTCAAGTGTGCGGCGTGCATCTGCCATCAGGCGCAGCGCTTCCTCGCGGGCAGTTAGCAGATCGTCCAGCGTAGTAGGTAGCGCCAACTCTTTGAAAATAGACATTGTTCTGACTCCTTCGCAACGTGCCCGGAGCGGTTGCCGCCGCTGGTTCCAGGCTTGTCTAAGCGGGATTGCTTCGACGGATTCAGTATCCCAAAAGAAACTGCTTGCGTCAACTCTAGGTCAAATCTATATTTACCATAAATTGACTTTCTCGCATGCGAGAACCTTGTTCAATCGTGATTTATAAGCTACAATCAATCCCATGAAGACAATTAAACAAACCGCCACGTACAGGAACTGGGAACGCAAGCTGCGAGACAAGCAGGCCAAAGCCATCATCGCTGCGCGAGTCTTCCGCGTTGCGCATGGTCTGCTTGGAGACGTTCAACCAGTGGGCCAAGGGATCAGCGAACTGCGTATCCACCACGGCCCCGGCTACCGCGTGTATTTCCAGCAGCGCGGTAACCAGCTGGTCCTGTTGCTGTGTGGTGGGGACAAGAGCAGCCAAGCGCGGGATATCGAAACCGCCAAGTCCTTGGCCAGCCAGTGGAGTGACGATGAATGAAAGAACAATTTTACGACTACGATCCCGCTGATGCGCTGACCGATGCTGAGTCCATCGCAGTATTCATGGAGGACGCATTCGAAACAGGCGATGCGGCCTATATCGCAAAATGCCTGGGTGTCGTGGCCCGCGCCAAAGGGATGACCGCCCTTGCCAATGAATCTGGCCTTTCCCGCGAACACCTTTACCGGTCGTTCTCGGACAAGGGCAATCCGACCTTGAAAACCCTGCTGGCCGTGATGCGTGCCGTTGGCCTGGACCTGACAACACGCAAGCACGTTGAACCGGCACACTAACAACCCAAAAGGAGTCGCTATGAACACGGATCTGATCGTCAAAAGGATTTTGCTCACACCCGTGGCAGCTGGCTTTGGGTGGCTCGTTGCCACCATGATTGTGATCGGCCTTAACCTGGCCTTACCTACCGTTTCAGTCCCATGGATAGAGCGCGCTGGGCCTATCGGCGCCATTGTGGGCATCGCCATTTTTTACTGGATGACCTGGAAAGATGGTCGCTCGGCCACGCGGAAAGGTTAGGCCCATGCCGAGAATTAGCCTTAGCAACAGACTGCGTGACTGGTCGCGTCTATGGGTACTTTCTGGCGATGACATTTCCTGCCAGGAATGCGGAATGGCAACCCGAGCCAGTGAGCCGGACAGAATATTTGTGCATGGATACGGGTGCAGCCTTCAAACCCCAAACCATCAGTTTCCTTGGCGAGATCTGGCTGAGGCAATGGCCAAGCTACCTGGTAAAACCAAAGCTGCCCGTGCCCAAGACCCCTGCTATTACGTGAAATAGGCACCATCCACACAAGGAGTAATACGCACATGGAAAACATCGCTTGCATGACCAAAAGGCCGCGTTACGCCCTCGCTTGGGCGGTATGGGTGGGCGTCGCCGCGTGGGCATCGCTACATTCCCCCTACCCTGGATTCACTGGCTGGGACTATGTGTTATTCGCGTTCCTGGTCATGGTGCCCAAGGGCATAAATGGCGAGTTCCCCGCGTTGACGGATAGCCCTGATGATCTGACGCCGGAGAGAAAACGCCGCTACGTCTATACGCTGATCACGCTGGGGCTTTTTGCCTGCTTGCTGTCACGGCACGTCTCCATTCTCGACAGCCCCCTGGTGCGTGTATTCATCGGCTGAATCAACTGTCCAGAGCGCTTGACCGCAGGCGCTCTTGCAGATCTGCTTTAATGCCGAGCGTTTGGGCGCGGGAAACAAACGCTTTTCAAAGCAGCAGCCGCGAAGCGGATGCCGCCCTGCTCTTTGGGAATGGAAGCGCGCCACCGCTGGGTGGATCTGCTCGGCAGCCTTCGGTAGGACGCGGTAAGCCCGGACTATCCAGAGCCAGGCCGCGTGCAAGGGGACCGTGGAATACCGCAGGGAGCGCAGCGAGCGAGGATATGCCGCGAAAGCCCCTTGCAGGCAAGGCCTGGTGGCGGATAGGCCATTGGGGCGTCCGCTTCCTACCGATGGTTGCTGAGCTAGCCGCAGTGGTTGCCATGGAACGACCGGCAAGCGGAGCGCGCAGGCCGAAGGCCGGAGGCGTGAGGATGGAAGCCCGAAGGGCCAAGACCCGGCGTGCTTCTGGCCGGGGCTTGGTTCACGACAGCCGCCCCCCGGA